>NZ_JBQNBW010000117.1:0-2515 GCF_052169735.1 Treponema sp. | reverse complement strand
CTGCTTAAATACATTTGGGATGTTTAGGCACTGCACTACTATTGACTATTCCAGAAATAGCCGAGCTGATACAATGGCAGTTACAGACCGCTGTACAATCAGAACATATCGATTCTGAAAACAGCAATGAATACTCTCTGTTTGATTCTGCGGCACTATGCATCCAAAACGGTTACAAAACAGTCGATTCCTGTTTAATAGAACAAGACTACATTGAGCACAGCCTCCAGCTTATTGATGTAGCGTTTGTCGCATCCCAAGACCGCACAAAGCCGTATCTTTCCGCATTGCTGACTCATCGGGTGTTATGCGAACTAGATGCGGCAAAAGTAGACAGTAGCGTAATAGCTGTAGTCTTGTGCAATGCACACTTTTCAGATACTGAACATGGACGCACGCTCATCCGGCTATTTTTTGAAGCGGAAGACTTCCCCACGCAAGAAGATATTGCCGCACAGTTCGGCAAAGATAAAACCGATGCAAGCAGAACGATAAGCCGTTTTATTAAAAAACTGTAAAAAATCTGTCAATCGGCAGAATAAATGACTATAGTAACCATAGGAGACCACACAATCAAATGCCGGACAGGAGGAACCACAGATGCCAGAAACAACAAAACATCACGATAGGATAGCTGCACTTAAAAATGCACTCAGCGAAGGTCTATACGAAAAAGACGAAGCGCTGCGCCTTGCGCTTTTAGCTGCAATAGCAGGAGAAAGTATTTTCTTTTTAGGCGCTCCCGGGTGTGCCAAAAGCATGCTTGCACGGCGCATTGCACAGGCATTTAAGGCGGACGGCGATGGAAGTGTTCAGTATTTTGAAACACTCTTAAATCAATTTTCTACACCGGAAGATGTGTTCGGCAATATTTCGCTCAAAGCCTTGAACGGCGAAGGTGAAAGCGGCAAAGAAGAATACCGCCGTCTCACAGAGAATATGCTGCCGGAAGCGGATATTGCCTTTCTCGATGAAATTTGGAAGGCAAGCCCTGCAATTCTCAACACACTCCTTACCATCATAAACGAGCGGAAATTTCATAACGGCAGTACAGTACAAGACGTGCCTCTAAAAGCATTACTAGCCGCATCAAACGAACTGCCTGCAAAAAACCGCGGACTTGAAGCGCTGTATGACCGGTTTATCCTCCGTTTACCCATAGGGTTTATTCAAAACGAAGATAGTTTTTTTGATATGGTAGAAGGTTCGTCCTCTGAATTTGAACTTTCCGATGAGATTAAAAAATTACAGATTTCCAACGAAGACTTAAAGAGCTGGAAAACACAGATCGATACAGTGCAGCTTTCAGAAGAAGCACGAGCGGTTATTTCCGCAATCCGTAAAGAACTGACGGTGCAGAATGAGACATTGAGTGAAGAAGAAAAAGCTGCCGGTGAATCATTTGCAATCGGCGACCGCCGCTGGAAAAAAATAGTGCGCATCTTAAAAACCTCCGCATTCTTAAACGACCGTACCGAAGTTGATTTGATGGACTGTCAGCTTATTGAATACTGCATCTGGGGTACGGAAAAGCAACAAAAAAAAGTACGCCAAATTGTAGAGACGTGCATTCAACAAAATGGACTGGATTGCAACACGGCGATAGATGACATTAAGGATGGGCTTAAAGCGTTTGAAAAAATTGTAACGGAACGCTTTTATACTCACCAAGAGAAGCAACCTGCTGAATATAAAATGAAAGACGGTGTTATGGCATATAAGATTGTAGAACCGTATAGGATATATAGCTATAACAATATTGAGCCTCATTATCTTTGCCCAGAATATACACACCCAAGGCATAACCGCTCTGGGGCATATTATGACCAGAATTGCGAGTTGTTAGGTGATTATGATTTTTATTTTCACGCTGGGAGTTTTAAGATAGTTGGTAATACTGCACATTGGATAGATGGCTGTAGAGGAGACTCTTATTCAGCTGAAATAGAAATCTCTTCTAACCACCAAGTGATTAAAGATCCTACTGTCTTTAAGACCCCTGATTTATTGGAGCTTCGTCGTACGAAAACAGATTCTGAGAATTATCTACCGATTAAAAATTCTATCGATTCTGAAATCAAGAAACTCGATGAGTTTACACAAGCAAAAGCGGGGATTTATAAAACGAATCTCTTTGCAGATACAGTATATTTTAACATTATTATGGCAGCAATTGTAGAAGCTAAAGAAGATTTACAAGATGCTCAAGTGAATCTTGATAAGCAACGTGCTCGTTATCAGTAATGGCGAAATATATATGGTACAAGATATGGTATTACACAAATCCCGTGAAGCCCTTACCGCATTGCAGCAAAAGTATTCCGGCGACATGCCCGATATCTACCGGCTTTCCGATGAACAGAAAGCATGGCTTGAGCTGAAAATACAGACGCTTGCAGAAGGGCTTCAACCGCCGCAGCCAGTTATGGAATTGCACAAAATCCGCAACCGGCTTGCGCATGCAACGGAAGATATTCCCGATAAGGAATTGCAAAAGATGGTTTCATTTGTATTT
>NZ_JBQNBW010000116.1:0-2923 GCF_052169735.1 Treponema sp. | reverse complement strand
TTACGCCAACTTAGCTCAGCTGGCCAGAGCACGTGATTTGTAATCTCGGGGTCTAGGGTTCGAATCCCTAAGTTGGCTTTTTTATGATTGGGGAGTTTCCCGAGCGGTCAAAGGGGGCAGACTGTAAATCTGTTGGCTCCGCCTTCCAAGGTTCGAATCCTTGTCTCCCCATTTTATTTCAAAAAAGGGCAAAGAACCAGCTGAGGTTTGCCTCTTCTTTTTCAGTTTTATCTTGTAATACTTGTACTTTTATCTATTATAAAAATCTATTTGAGAATATCCCGAATAATATTATCAATGTTATTGGAAAAATGCTGTAACAGCTAGTCAGTACTTATCCGCCAAAAAGAATTATCATTCCTTGTTGGGAAACACATTTTCTTGTCATCCTCGATTTTTGCCGACAGCAAGACTACCGCTTATGCGCTTATGCAGTCGAATGCAGAGGACGGCGGGAACCGTAGGTAGATACTGTTGGAAACTTCTAAAAAACTGCAAGTCTATCCTCTGTGCAATATCGATGAACCGGCTGCCGGTAATTTTCACTTATATTGACTTGCGCTCCATAAACATTGATAATCTTGAACAGTTTTTACGTAAAGGATAGAGCGGTATCATGAACACTATTGGAGCCAAGCTGCGTGCTAATCTTTCAGGCGTTGCTTTCATACTGAGTCTAGCGGTGCTGTTTTTGCAGCAGTTTTATGCGTCATTTGCAGTGGTTATTGTTATTCACGTAATGGATGGGCTTATTCTTTCACTAATCATCGCGGAAACTGTTTTACCGATACGGCAGGAAAAATATATTCAGCAGTATTTTCGGAAAAATATAGGACTTTATGTAACAACACTGCTGTTTTGCACCGTTTTTGTCATTCTCAAGATCAAAATAGGGCTTATTCCTCAATCACCGGAGCTGATTCTTATGTTTGCGTTGGTAAAAAATATCTTTTTATTCGGCAAAATCATCAAGAATACGGCAGATACCGCAGGCGGTACGGAGCGGGTTATGCTCAATCCTGCAGGAACACTGCTTGTGTCGTTTTTTATGGTGATTATCACCGGGGCTTTTTTACTCATGCTGCCTGCTGCAACACCGGGTACCGATCATCTTGATTTTTTAACTGCGCTTTTTACGGCAACCTCGGCGGTGTGCGTAACCGGATTGAGCGTCATCAATGTTGCAACCGATCTTACAGCGGTTGGTAAAGTTATTTTGATTTTGCTTGTGCAGATCGGCGGGCTGGGTATTATGGTGTTCTCCTTCTTCGGTATGCTGGCATTTAGACGAAAACTTTCCATAGCAGAAAAATTGACGGTTTCCTATATGGTGAGTGAAGATGATATGTCCGGATTATTTAAAGCCCTGCGTGTTATTATTTTTTCAACCTTTTTAGTTGAAGCAATCAGTGCGTGTTTTTTGTTTCTCGGTTTTTCGCGTACTATGGGAATATCGGTAAGGACACTTCAATTTGCAGCTTTTCATGCTGTTTCGGCATTCTGTAATGCTGGTTTTGCCTTATTTCCCAATAATCTTGAGTCCTTTACAGGGGATCCTATTATCAGTCTCACGGTTAGTTTTACCATTATCCTCGGCGGTATCGGTTTTGCGGTAATGTATGATGTGGTGCATAAAGTACAGGTTGAAGTAAAAAACCTTTTTGCAAAAAACAAAAAAACGGTATTTTTGCTGCCGCTGAATACGCAAATTGTGCTTGCAATGACAGCCGGGGCGCTGTTCCTGTCGTTTTCAGCGTTTTATTTATTAGAGCATACCCATACGATGAAAGATTTTTCCCTTACCGAGCAATACCTCGGTGCCTTTTTTCAGGCAGTAACGCTGCGGACAGCCGGATTTTCGACGGTGTCATTTGCGTCGCTCACCAATGCAACATTGCTGATGATGATCTTTGTGATGTTTGCCGGCGGTGCTTCCGGCAGTACTGCCGGCGGTGTTAAGCTCAACACCGTCGCTGTGGTTTTTGCCTTTTTCCGGTCATTCCTCAAAAACGACCGGACGGTTGTCATCAAAAAGATGTCAGTCCCCGATGAACAGGTAAAAAAGGCTTTTTTAATTTTCGGCTTTGGTTTATCGATAGTCTGTGCAGCTGTTTTTGTATTGACGATTACGGAATCGCTGCCGTTTTTACCGATGGCTTTTGAAACAGTCTCTGCCTTTGCGACTGTAGGGCTTTCTACCGGACTTACCGGGCAGTTCAGTATTACCGGTAAATTGATTTTGATCTTTCTTATGTTTATCGGCAGGGTCGGGCCGCTGACCATTCTGACTGCCGCCGGCAAAAAAGAGCGCAGCGATACCGTTGACTATCCTTATGGGGATATTTCGATTGGATAAATAGCACATACCGGTGAATGTGCTGGGGGTAGCTATAATGAAATCTTTTTTAGAAACCAGCAATCCCGCTGCAGCGTGTGAGTATTACTCAATATTTTGCACTGTATGTGCAATCCGGCACGGATACCGGTGCTTTCAATCAAAAAAATGGACGTGTTTGCGTGAAGTGCTTGACATACACCCCTATTCTAGGGTAGTATAGGTTTCATTGTTGAGGAGCGGTGGCCGAGTGGTTTAAGGCGGCGGTCTTGAAAACCGTTGTGCTGCGAGGTACCGGGGGTTCGAATCCCCCCTGCTCCGTAAAAAGGATGCGCATTCCTTTCAAAATAAATGCGCATTGTATAACAAACTTAGACAGGTAATTTGGAGCGGTGCGAGAGTGGCCGAATCGGGCTCCCTGCTAAGGAGTTGTACCCATCCGGGTACCGGGGGTTCGAATCCCCCCTGCTCCGTGAAATCAAATATCCTTGACTATTATGCGGTGTTCTAATGATGGTCAAGGATATTTGTTTGTATGAGATTATAGCTCAGTTGGATTAGAGCGTCAGATTGCGGATCTGAAGGTCG
>NZ_JBQNBW010000115.1:0-3016 GCF_052169735.1 Treponema sp. | reverse complement strand
GACATCCTGTCAGCAGTAGGCGATGTTTTTGCTCGGCAAAAACTCGCAGTCAAACGGTGTACAAGGACGTACAACGTTTGACATTTCCTCCTCCCTTTGTGTATGATTCAAAAAGGGCTTTCAGTTCTATTTCATCCACCGTTGCGCTGACTACTCTTACCAGATGATTCTCTGGCACCAATTCTTCTAAGCTCGGGGGCAATAGCCACCCGCAAGCCAAGATTGTTGTTGCGGTTTGATACTGACGCGGTTAGAACCGGAAGCATCGCCTTTTTTTGCCCCTACCGTTTAACACTGAGACTGCTTCAATTATAAAGCAATCGCAGTGATATTATTTTTTATAATAAAGCTTCCCTACAAAAATCTGACATAGATTTTATCAGATTCCGCGACAGTACGCTATTTAGGTTAAGCGGTCCCGATGGAGGTGTTTTCTTTACTATTGGGCTTTTCAAAGCTATCGGTTCACCTAAAAAATAGTAAGTAGAAACGTCTTTTGGATTATCAGCAAGGAACTTTACTCCGCTTTCCCATTTTGAAACCAGTAAATCACCGAAGACTTTTTGCAGCTTTTCGCGCTCTTGAATAAATAATTTTACTACGTCTTCAACAGTACTGTTTTCCAGTATAAGCAAAACGGAAGCATAGCAGGAAATACCGTTTATCCCTATTTTTCTTGTGCAGCTGATGTAAAATACGGTGCAAAGAAATCAATACTATCCACCGAAGTGGGGGGGCGGTTCCGCTCGGCGATAGATATTATGCCCAATAAAGCGTTGTACCTCGGATTCAACCCCAACATCCTGGATTAAAATATTTTTGTTCTTCATGGAATAAAATAAATCCATAGTCTAACTTCCTTTTACAAAATTAAAAAATTTTTGAGCCGCTAAAGCGGCTACTCGGCGCCGCTTTAGCTTATTTTCAAAACTATACTGCACCTCATAACACATTTTGCCTGTTCGGTTTCGCCGCATACCGCCACGGACGACGGTGGTTCTATGCAGTAGCGACGTTTTTGCGTGAGCAAAAACTCGTGTTCAAAAATTGACAAGGAGGTCAATTTTTGAACTTGGCACGGACGCCGCTGGTTCCAATCAGCAGCAAGTTTTTCGCTAGAAAAACTTGTCGTTAAGCAGTTGTACAAGGATGTACAACTGCTTAACAGGCTGCTCAACCTCACAGGCAAAAGCGGCACGGATGCCGCTGGTTCTACGCAGCAGCGACGTTTGAGGCTGAGCCTCAAACTCGTCGATGAAAAATGTACACGGATGTACATTTTTCATCAGGGGCGACAAGCCAGCCGAAAGCCAACATTGACGCTGCCGTAGCCGGGGGCGCTGCCGCTCCGACTACCGACGACGCAGTCCTTCGCGCGATGGTACCAGCTACCGCCGCGAAAGACTCGGAAAACGCCAGCCGCGCCACCCTGCGGGTCAACTACAAATCCGCCGGATGTATAAGCAGCATCATTTGCTCTAGGATTATCCTCATACCTATCAAAACACCATTCCCATACATTCCCGCTCATATCGTGTAAGCCAAGTGCATTCGCTTTCTTTATTCCAACTGGATGCGTTTTACTGTCTGCATTACCGCTATACCATGCAACTTCTCCCGTTTTCTCCGCATCTTCCCAGTTGCCTTTCGCTCCGCTTACACTGTTCAGTTTGGTAAGCCATACTTCTCCGTATTTGTCAGCATTGGTGCTGTCGCTTCCCTGCCATCGAGCTGCATATTCCCATTCCGCTTCCGTCGGAAGGCGATACCCTTTCTTACTCATATCGGCATAGGCGGCATCCCAAGCTGTTGTATCATTCGCGTTTTTTAGCACTGTAGTATCGGTAGCACTTTTGCGGTAGACGCATTCGCTCTCGGCATTGTTCGTTTTGTGGGTATACGCATTGCACCATACAATACAGTCCCGCCAGCTTACCATCGTTACCGGCTCTTCTTCAGTCCCGCTTCCATCTTTACCTTTTACTCCTGCATTGGCAAACCTATACCCGTTTTCAGCTTTTACCGCCCAGTCGTATACCTCTTTCCACAGTTTATACGGCACTTCCGTTTTGCCCAGCTTATACGGACTCAATGTTACCTTCCGCTCTTCGCGGAATACCCCTTTCCAATACTCTTCCATTCCCGGCAATGTATGTGTCGGATCTTTACCGGTAATCCCCGCTGCAGGCGGACTTATTTTTATAAAGCCGTCGCCTGTATCTTCAAAACTACCTACATCGCCGGAAGGTGGTGTAGATGGTGTTCCGCCCACCGGCTTAAACGTTACATTCACCGTTGTCGCTGCACTCACCTTTACCATTGCAGTATCGCTTCCGGCGGTACCGCCCGATTGCAGTGCATCGGCGGGCGTAACCGTCCATTTGTCTACTACATAACCTGTATTCGCCGTTGCGGTAATCGTCAATTCCTGACCCTTTGCCACCTTCTTATCCGTCGGAAGTTCAGGCGCTACCGTTACCTTCCCGTTACTGCCTGCACTAACCGTTACCTCATACTTTTCCTCTTTGCTGTTATTTCCTTGCGCCTGTTTACAGCCTACTATCATCATTGCAGCTAGCATCAACACTGCTGCCCATTTAAAGACTTTTGTCTTTTTGTTCTTTCCTTCCATAAAATTTCTCCTCTATTATTATTTTGTCTCAAAGCGCCAAAGGCTTCGCTTATGGCTTTCATCCATTACAAATTACCAATTACGGCTCCGTTTACCCTGAATCAAACCACACTGCCGGACGACTTCGACAATAAAAAGCTATGTTGATGATGTGTTTACAAGAACGGCTTCTTTGCATACCTAACGCAAATATGCCCAAGGCAGCAAAGTACCGTTTTTGTGCAAAATTAAAAACACTAACAGCACGTTTGCCGTCTGCAAAAATTGATGAGAAAAAAGAAAGATGTTTGTGAAAAAAAAAATTGCCCGTTTATCAGGGCACAGTCTACTTGCTGAGTTGCTGAGTTGCTGAGTTGCTGAGTTGCTGAGTTGCTGAGTTGCTGA
>NZ_JBQNBW010000114.1:0-3040 GCF_052169735.1 Treponema sp. | reverse complement strand
TGAAACAGGGACTATACAATCGGTAATAAAACAAAACTTTTGGGACAGCCCCGTGTTGATTTCTATCATATGGAAGTTCGCAGAGGATACAAAGTTTTAAAGGGGTACGCCCTTAGATTACCGTGATGCTTTCTCTCTTACTGCTGCCTTATGCGGACTTCTGTTTTGTTATCCGGCTATCTTTTTTACAGGAACAGATAGTCTGCTTTTGCAGTAATAAGCTGCCAGAAGGTTTGTGTTTGCAGATAGATTTGTAAGGCATATTCTGCGTTTATTTGTTCATAAGCGCTTTCAGTAATGCTATGTTCTTCATACAAGCGGCGGTATTCTTTAAGCAGCGAGGCTTGTTCGGCAGTGTATTGCTGCATCAAGCGATACGCTTGTTCAAGCGAAGTAATTTTTTCATGTAACAGCTGTGTTTCATGCTGCCGCTGTTCGTGTAATTCACGAAGCTGTAAATCGATTAGGGAACTGCGGCTTTTAAGTAATTCGCTTTTTGCCGCTGCACGCGCAAAATAATCAGGTGACCATACAATTCCGATGCTTGCATGGAAAAGCCACGGTAGATTGCGGCTGACTAATTCCCATGAGGTACGGTAATCTGAGGAAAAACGGAATACTAATTCATCGGGAACTGCCGAAAATTTTACTAAAAGCTGCGGTGCTTCATCCTTTTTTGCAGAAAGCAGCTCAGTATCAAGCAAATGTTTCTTTTGCATAAGGAGCAGCGCGTCATAATTATCCCGCGTATCGGTACAGCATAAAAAATCAGCTAAGGTTTCTTTATCGGTTTCGTGCAGAACAAGCGCAGAATCTCCATACCGGATAGCAAATGCTTTTTCTTTCAGCATAAAGGCTGAGCGATTCAACTCATACTCCTGTTGAGCCTTGAGTATATTCCGCTTTGCGTCAAGTAATTCCGATGCGGCCGCATTCCCTGTATGCCGTTTTTTTTCTATCTCATCATATTTTGCAGTATGATATACAGCGTTGAGCCGGTAATATTCGGTATGTGCCCTCATTGTATCAAGTTCGGCGATACCTTCGAGGAGCGTTTTCACAAACTGGTTATATGCTTGCTTATGCATTGTTTGTAAGATTTCAAAACGGGTTTGAACGGTCCGCGCTTCCGCAGAAAAAGCGGCAAAACCGCGGGTAAGCGGCTGACGGTATAAAAGACTAAACTGCGGAGTATGCCGGAACAATGTAGCTTGCAACAGATATTCGCTTTGCAGTGACCCTGTTGCCGTAAGAGAACCGCCTGACGGCAGTTTTTGCGTAAGGCTAATACCGTAGTTTCCCTGTAGCGCATTAAGATAGCGCGTACCGGCAAGGGCAGGGATATGCGCCCAAAAAGGAGAGATATTCACCCGTTTCCATCCGATAATTTCCGGTATATCAAACGTAATTTGCGGATACAAATTGTTTTTTATGGTGTTAGCTTCCAGTTTATACGATTGCAGTTCTATTTGTTTTTCTTTTGCTCGTATACTGTGTTCCCATGCGCCGCTGAAAAAAGACTTCCATTGTATCGGCTCCGTCTGTATGGCTTCCGCATCGGCGTATATTATAGAAAGAAGAATGATAGAGAATAAGATACTGCACAACAAGTTTTTTTTCATCAGACACCTTTTAGACATAACGGATAGAAGAGCTAAAAGCCAACCGAGTGTTTAGCTAAATCCTTTACCATTATGAAATAAAATCAAGTTTTTCTAAAATCACCGTCAAAATCCGTTTGCGGGAAGTGATGATTTTTGCTTCAGCTGCCATGCCGGATTTTAATGCGACCGTTTTATGCTGCTTCGACGTTACGGTATCTTTTTCCAATACGGCTTCAGCAGTAAAAAATGCCGGCGCATTCGGTAAGAAGAGCGCATCCGCCGATATTGCGGTAATAGTTCCCTGTACCAACCCGTATTCGGCAGGTGGTAACGCTGCAAATTTTAGAGTAATCGGCATACCGATTCGTATTTCTGCAATATCTTTATTACTGATGGATAATTCTGCCTTGAGCTGAGTAGTGGTATCAGGTACAATGCGTACGAGCGTATCACCTGCAAAAACAGTATCGCCCGTATTAAATTTTTTAAGCGGTTCTGCAATACCGCTGATGGGCGCCGTAAGTGTACTGGCTGTAAGTTGTTGTTCAAGCTCAGCCTGTTTTTTTTCCAGATTTTCAATCTGCATTTGCAAGGCATTTTTTTGAGTGTGTATTGCAAGTAATTCCTTTTCGCGGAAAGAAGTATACTGTAATTCCGCTATTTTATATTCATCATGCAGCTTGCTCAGCATTTGTTCGGTACGCATCTGTTCCGGCATCGCTTTTTGCCGCAAAAAAACATCGTGCGCCTGTTCATAGAGGATGCGGGCTTTTTCCTTTTCGGCAAAATAAACAGTTGCTTTTGCATAGGCAACCGCTTCTTTCTGCGGTACCGTATTGGCACCGGTAAGGATTGCTTTTTCGTATAGAAGCAATGCTGTAAGTTCTTGTCTTTGGCGCTGCAATGCATCCTCTGTGATGGTTTTATCAAGTTGAATCGAGGTACTTTCAATACTGAGAAGCATACTGCCTTTTTTAACAGTGGTATTCGGGGTAAAATACACGCCGTCAATAACGCCGGTACGCCCTATTTTTCCAACTGAAATATTAACCGATTGCGTTAGTATCGCATCAGCTTTTACTGCAATGTCCATTTCAAAAATGGCCGCCCACACTACCGCAGCGATGAAAAGACCGCTGATAATACAGATAAAATACCGGTACGCTGCAGGAGGCTTCCGCAAGAAAAATTCACTTGAATAGTTGATATCCTCAAGAGTATGCAGCGTCATACCGTCTCTCCGTTCCAAAGACGGCTGTATAAGCCGCCGTGTTCAAGTAATTCCGTGTGTGTACCCGATTCGATAATACATCCCTTATCCATCACAAAAATACGGTCGCAGTGTACAACGGTCGTGAGCCGATGAGCAATCATTACGGTAGTGCGTTTTTTATCTTTAAGGGATTCCAATACCTGATGGATATGACGCTCCGAAA
>NZ_JBQNBW010000113.1:0-3232 GCF_052169735.1 Treponema sp. | reverse complement strand
ACAGCTCTTTTTGCCCGCGGAAATAGGCTGCTAAGGTTGAAAGGAAGAGGCTTTTGCCGAACCGCCGCGGACGGCTCAAGAAATAGACCTTACTGCTGTTTGCTAAGCGAAAAAGGTATTCTGTTTTATCCACATAAAGGAAACCTTTTTCCCGTAAATCTTTAAAACTCTGTAGACCAATAGGCAATTTCCGAGGAATAGTCATAGTAACAGTATAGTGCAATTAATACTTTTTTGCAATTTATCCGGTTGCATAAGGATATTCCGATGCTGTACGTACTGTCGATATACAGCAGCGCGAAATATCAAACCTGTTCGATAATTGCATTTTCGAACAGGTTTAATCGTACGGAGAGTTAATACGCACATGCCGCGTTGGGGTATATTGATTTGCAATCCGCTTTAGCAGATATGGTAAACCATTTCCGCACAGAACAAACCGTCCGCATCCGGAAATGACTATCGGCTACTCTTTCCAGACTAAGCGGAAGCCGATGACTTTATCATCTTCACTGGTTGAACCGTTCTCTCGCTTACCGGTCATACAATCATACACAGCAGTTTCATTACGAGGATTATCTGTCCAGTTGCCCCCGCGCAAAACACGTTTGGTTGTCGTTGATGAAGAAGCACTCTGGGGATCGGTTACAGACTCTGTAGCAACAGTCGCCGAGTACCTATCCCAACACCACTCTAATGCATTACCGCTCATATCGAAAATTCCCAGCGCGTTTGCGTCTTTTGTTCCGACGGCGGCTAAATCGGTTACGGGAGTTGACTGTTCTACAAACATCGTACCGTTGTAATATTTGTTGAAAACCGCAACCCGTGCCGTTTCTGCGCGTAAAGTTTCATACGTTTCACCTGACGGCATTGCCATACCTTCAAAACCGATAAGCTGTTTAGCTCCGCTTGCAGAATTTAAATTGGTTAAATAGACAGAGCCGTATTGTTCGGCATTTGTACTATCGGTACCCTGCCAGCGGGCGGCGTATTCCCATTCGGCTTCGGTCGGCAGCCGGTAGCCTTTTTTTGCAAGATTGCAATAAGCATCATCGGCTTCGGTATTTGCGTCTTTTACGGCAGCACCGGTTTCAGAATTTTTACGGTATACACACTGCTCTGTACTTCTGAATTTCATTTCAGTGTATGCGTTGCACCACGTTATGCAATCGCGCCAGCTTACATTCGTCATCGGCTGATTATCGCGGTTATATTCTTTCTCCTCTTCATCATATTCGAATTTATAACCGTTCTCTTTTGCCCACTCATATACCGGTTTCCACAGCTGTACCGTTACTTCATATTTGCCGATTGTGTATTCGTTTAAATTCACTGTGCGTCCATTAGGGAAGACTCCCCGCCATAGGATATCCGAACTGTCTTTCTTAGGCAGTGCATAAACGGGATCGTGTCCGGTAATAGTTGCCGCAGGTACTTTTACACCGATGGAAACCGGAACAGCTTGCGTCGTTGCATATACCTCGGTATCTTTCTCAAAGGTATCACTGTCGGACAATTTGCTTCCGTCTGCACTGTCTTTTTTCCATGCAGCAAACACATAGCCTTGGTCGCAAGTTATCTTCGCTTTTGCATCGTCTTTTATTGCTCTCCACGTTACACCATACGGCTTTGTAATTTTAGGATCTGCTGCCAGCTGAACATGACCGCCGCTTTTTATCGTGATAGTAACATCTATCTGCCTTGTTTCAGCGTATATTACCGTATTACCTTTGAATATGTCACCATCTCTTAATTCAGCACCAGTTTTTCCACGTTTTCTCCACGCAATCACAGTAAAATTAGATTTTGGGTTAACTTTACCCATAATTTCGGCTTTTTTTTCACCCCATGTTGTTCCCCAAGGTACATACAGTTCGGCAGGTGGAGTTATATCGACATGGTTGCCCGTAATAGTGAGTTTTACATCTTTCGGTTTGGACTCGGCAAAAACGGCGGTATCGGCGGTAAACTTATAAGTGCCGGTCAAAGACTCCCCCGCAGAATCATTGAGTTTCCAGTCTTTATTTTCATAATTGGAGGATTTATATTTAATTTTGTCTTCCGCCTGCGGTTTAAGCATACTCCACGTATCGCCATAATATGCCGTAAAAGTCTTATCGCCCGCTACTTTGTAAAGAACGTTTGTATCTCCTTTAACAGTTATGGTTATTGTTTTCTTTTTTGATACGGCATAAACGGTTGTGTCCGTATTAAACTGGTGATTATCAGGGATATCTTGTCCCAATCCATCAGCCAGTTTCCATGTATCGTTTTCATAGCCGTCAGCGTATGTAATTTTATTGGCGGCAAGCTCTTTTGCATGAGTCCATGTTTCACCTTTATCTACCTTAAAGGTACTCTCCGTCCCCTTATGAGTAACCTGCGTATCTCCGGCAACAGTAATCGTTACTTGTGCGGGAGGCGGAGCTGTAATCTGCTGTGATTCAGCATAAACCGTTGTGTTTTCATTGAATTGATGAGCGTCAGGGATAACCTCACCGGAATTACTGTTAAATTTCCATGTTTTATTTTTATAGCCGCCGGTATAATTTATCTTGTCATTTGCTAACAGTTTAATCCTATCCCATTTTGTACCGGGAACTACTTCAAAAGTATGCTCGGTTTTAGGTGTAGCGTGTTCATCTCCGGCAACCGTTATCGTTATTTTTTGAGGTTCTTGAGGAAGCGGATCGGGATTTTGATTGGGAGCAGGATTAGACGGTGAGACTATTTGCTTCGACACGGCATACACGGTTGTATCTGTTGCAAATGTATATGTACGCGCAATCACTTTACCCGATGCTCCGTTCAGCTTCCATTCACTATGCTCAAAACCGGTCTTATATTTGATGAGAGCCTCCGCGTGTTTTTTTACATCTGCCCATGTTTTGTTCTTATCAACTTTGAACGAGCGGGTTTGTGAGTTAAACTCAACATTCCCATCCCCTGCAACGGTTATCGTTATTTGTGTGGGTGTTGAATTACCATTCTGCGGAGGTGGAGTCTGAGGATTTTTACATCCTGCAAAAAATGCTGCAAGCGTTATCACCGCTGCTATACATAGTATTATTTTCTTCATTAATATGCCTCATTAAAAATAAAATACGCCCCGGATTTTAAAGACCGGTTCTTTAGTTTTGCGCTATGAGAATGTCTAAAAGGTACATCCTTCTTGTATGGAATAGTCAATAGTAGTGCAGTGCCTAAACATCCCAAATGTATTTAAGCA
>NZ_JBQNBW010000112.1:0-3313 GCF_052169735.1 Treponema sp. | reverse complement strand
CTTTCCATCGTACACGGATGTACGATGGAAAGAAACGCATAATCGTTTGTAAGGGTTATCTGTAATTCATCTTTCATAGCTGTACAAAGTATAGGGTATCCGGATATAAAATGCAATGCGCGGAGTGTAGGAGAAAAACGCAAGCCTGAGGGGGCGTATAATTATGATGAGGATATTACCGTGTACAGTATTTTTAGGTCGTTATAATACGGAATCCGTATCTGTGCATCGCTAAAAGCTATACCTGAGTTTTTAGAGATGCCCTGATCTCTTCGTTTCTATTGACAAAGGGGAGACTGGCGTATACTGTTTATGGGTAAGGAACACGTATGGAATTTAAGCATCTGGAAGTCTTTGTAAAATTAGTTGAAAACTTGAGTTTTTCTGCGGCGGCGGATGAATTGCATATTTCTCAGCCGACGGTTAGCCTCCATATTAAGCAGCTTGAGGAAGAACTTGATACACCGCTTTTTATCCGCTCAACACGGGAGCTGAAAATTACCGAAGAAGGCTCGATGCTCTACAATGAAGCAAAGGATTTATTGCAGCAGCGCACACAGCTGATCGACCGGTTTATCAATCCCGGGCAAAAAGTGTTGAGGATCGGGGCATCTACTATTCCTGCCGGATATATTGTCCCGCTAGTACTCAGCCGGTTTAAAAAGTCTCATCCGAATATTCTCGTTGAAATAGAAGAGCAGAACAGCTACGACACCATTAAGCGGATTTCCATGCGGAAAGTTGATGCGGGTATTGTCGGTATGAAGACCGAAGATGAAAACTGTGAGTTTAGACCGATCTATCAGGATGAGTTTGTATTTATTACTCCGAATATTCCTTATTATCAGCAGCTGAAAAAGAGCAAGCCAAGTCTTAAACGGCTTGCGCAGGAGCCGCTTATTGTGAGGGAAAGCGGTTCTGCGGTTAAGCACAATATGGATATGATGCTCCAATCGTCAGATATTGCACCGGAGTCGCTGCACATCGTTACTTCTATGAATAATATCGAAGTGATTAAGCGCCTTGTTGCCCAAGGGGTGGGTACCTCGTTTATTTCTAAGATTGCAGTGGAGGATATGGCAAACCGAGGCGAGTTGCTTTCGTTCCCGCTTGACGATATGCCTCATCAATACCGGCAGCTGTATGTTGTTTGGAATAAAAAGATTATGCTTCCCAGTTATTTACGGGAATTTTTGGATTGTACGGACATCTGCAACGAAGAAAAAGCATGAGGCACAGACTCAATGCAGTGTATCACTGGCTATCCCCGAAGCCGTAATGTGTATTCATGCGGAGGGCTAATGACGACAATCCGTGCCGGGGGTGTTGATTCAATTCCTTGCGGTAAACATCACAGATTCTATGTACGCTATCGCGTACCAATGCAACAGTTTTCAACTATAAAAAAGTTACCAGCATTCGCAATCAATTTCAAGAAATATTGTGTAGATGTTGTTGACAAATAAGAGTGATTACATAATAATTACATAAAGGCGGTGTAATATGTTAGTTTCTGTCATACCTATTGGAAATTCCCGTGGAATTCGATTGCCAAAACTTGTGTTAGATAAACTCCTTGTAAAAGACAAAATGGATATGGAAGTAACTGAAAAAGGTATACTCCTTACTCCTGTAAATGACTTACCGCGCTCTCATTGGGCAGAAGCATTTTATAAAATGCACAAAAATAAAGATGATGTTTTAGATGATATTCCTGTTTCAGGAGATTTTGAATGGGAATGGTAGTAAGTCAGTATAATGTTTATCTTGTAAATCTCGACCCGACAATAGGACATGAGATCAAGAAAACTCGACCTTGTCTTGTTATTTCTCCTGATGAAATGAATCACAATATTGATACTGTAATAATTGCACCAATGACAACAAAGTCACATGCGTACCCTTCTAGAGCTAAAGTGGAATTTGATGGTAAAGATGGCTGGATTGTTTTAGACCAGATTAGAACTGTTGATAAAATTCGCCTTGTAAAACATTTAGGAAAAATTTCTAAAAAGGCGATTGTAGATGTAAAAAGAGTTATAAAGGAAATGTTGGTTGATTAGTACATAACACATACTTCAACCTGATATTGCCTTTGCGGCAATGTCAGGTTAAGCGAATATTCAGAGGAGGACTAATATATGAGATTGTATTTTAAAGAAAATACAATGTTCGTTTTGATGTTCGTATGCTGCAGTGCGTTCAGCCTTTGGGGCTGCATGAATGCACAAGCAAAAGAACACGGCAGAACGCATCAAACTGCTGTACCAAAAGGAGGGAAATCCGTGCTGACGCAAGGAAACGTACAAGAAATATATCTAGCAGGCGGTTGTTTTTGGGGTGTTGAAGGATATTTCAGCAGGATCAGCGGTGTTGTAGACACAGATACCGGCTATGCAAACGGCAAGACTGCTGCTGCAAGCTATCAAGGGCTGCATGAAACTGATCATGCCGAAACGGTTAAGATACGCTATAATAGTGGGGTTATCGGATTGGAAGAGCTGCTGGCTCATTATTTCCGTATTATCGATCCCTTATCCGTAAACAAGCAGGGGAATGATACCGGCAGACAATACCGGACGGGCATCTATTATACAAACAAAGCGGATGAGCCGGTTATTAAAGCCTTTCTTAACAGGATGCAGGCACAGTATGAGCGCCCCATTGCTGTTGAAGTAGAACCGTTGCGGCATTTTGTCCTTGCAGAAGATTATCATCAAGATTATTTACAGAAAAATCCCAATGGCTACTGCCATATCAATCTGCACCTTGCCGAAGTACCGCTGTATGAGGACAGCCGGTTTGCACTCGCTGATGTGCAGAAGGCAAAAGACAAATTGACCCCGCTGCAATACAGCGTAACACAGGAAAAAGCAACTGAGCGACCCTTTACAAGCGAATACGATAAGTTCGAACAAAAGGGGATTTATGTTGATATTGTGACAGGAAAGCCGCTGTTTTCGTCAAGCGATAAGTACGATGCAGGCTGCGGATGGCCGAGTTTTACAAAACCGATCACATCCGAAGCAGTTGATTTTACCCAGGATCAGAGCCATGGTATGTCCCGCATTGAGGTAACAACCAAGAATGCCGGTACCCATTTAGGGCATGTATTCGATGACGGACCGCGGGATAAGACTGGTTTGCGATACTGCATCAATGGTGCTTCATTACGCTTTATTCCTTATGATCAGATGGATAGTGAAGGTTATGGAGATTTTAAGCAGTATGTACGGGATTAAGATTAAATAAGAAAGGAAAAATGGGCCCAGCTGGACTTGAACCGGCGACCCGCGGATTATGAGTCCGCTGC
>NZ_JBQNBW010000111.1:0-3569 GCF_052169735.1 Treponema sp. | reverse complement strand
GCAACTGGACGAGCTGTTTCATAGCAAGCATGCAGACGGCACACCGATTTTCACACTGCAAGACATCAAAGATTTTAGCGAGCTACGTGAGCGGTACACCGCAAGGGAACTGATCGACATTATTTATAATGGTTATACGCAGAGGTTGGCAGAAGGTCCAAATGGTGTGCCTGAGGAGCTTTTTTAAGAGAATGCAGGCATGAAAAGTATCACGGTAACGCTCAAAAGAGTTTTTTATAAAGGGTATCTCTGCTTTGAAATCCCTAACAATCCAGCAGACATGGTATGTTGGACATAAGCCGAAACGATGGCGCTTTGTAAAGCAATCTACGAGCGGGAGGCACTCAAATATCAAACAGATAGATAGTAGGCAGCTTTCACTATTGTTCGATATTCCGTATTACGCTACACCGCAAACGGATAATCAGCAATTACTGAATATGCAAAAGCGGTATGTTATCGATAACGATCAAACAGCATTAAACGATATGTATCGGCTCGGCTGTCACGTTGCTCTCAACATGATCAACAAGGCAGCTGCTTCAAACCGGCATATCAAAGCACTTTCAGACAGTGAGCGTTCTGAAAAAGCGCATAATGCTTCAAGTTACATTATCGAACAATATTTGAAGCGCCCTGCTTTCTTTATAAAAAAATCCTACACCGCGTACCTGTATAAAAGAGTCCAATATGAACTTTTTTATCATAGGAAAATCGATGCAGCGATTATCTATTGTGATATTACGGATGCCACTTATTCGTAATGGGTGGGCATATGACAGAAAAAGAGGTAATAGAAGCACGTGGTAATGCCGTGAGACAGATGAATTACTTCCATGAAGACAAACATATGTATGTCTTTTGGCGGAATGTATATCTGCATTATCACAATAAAGCAATGGAGGCAGAGCGCCTCCGGTTTTTCACACGTAATGAGAAACGAGAAAGAAACAGGGACTTTTCATCAAGATAAAGAGGAGTTTATATAGCATGACATACGAAGAATTTTTGAAAGAGAAAATCTCAATCGCACCATCAAGCGGTTTTTCTGTAGTCGAAAATGACATACATCATATTTTAAAACCTCATCAAAAAGATGCCGTAAAGTGGGCAATCTCCGGAGGTTGCCGGGCTATTTTTGCAAGTTTCGGATTAGGCAAAACGGTTATACAACTTGAGATACTCCGTTTAATTTTAGCAAAAGAAGGTGGCAAAGCCTTGATTGTAACACCTTTGAATATCGTTGACGAATTTTATCACGATGCGCAAATGTTGCTTGATAATCTCCCTGTACGGTATATTAAAACGCAGGAAGATATAGCGGCTGCAAGTGAAGCAATTCTCATTACAAACTATGAACGCGTGCGGGATGGGACTATCGATCTTGATTCGTTCACTGCGTGTAGTTTAGACGAAGCGTCTGTACTGCGTTCTTTCGGCTCAAAAACCTATCAAGAGTTTTTGCCAAAGTTTAAAAATGTCAAATATAAGTTTGTTGCAACAGCAACACCTTCTCCGAATAAATATAAAGAGCTTATCCATTATGCGGGCTTTTTAGGCGTGATGGACACGGGGCAAGCTCTTACCCGTTTTTTTAAGAGGGACATCACGAAGGCTAATAACTTGACGCTTTACCCGCATAAAGAACAAGAATTTTGGATGTGGGTTTCTACGTGGGCGCTTTTTATTACAAAACCTTCTGATGTCAATCCTTCCTATTCTGATAGCGGCTATGATTTACCGGCGCTCAAAGTTATCTATCATAAGGTATCGGTTGATAATGCAACCGCCGGATGTGAGGATGACGGGCAAGTAAAAATGTTCCGAGATGCCGCGCTTGGTTTAAAAGATGCTTCAAAAGAAAAGAGAGATAGTATCAGTGATCGGGTAGCACAGATGATTAAGATATTGCAGGCAGACCCTGATGATCATTTTATTCTTTGGCATAATTTAGAAGCAGAGCGTCACGCTCTCCAAAAAGCGCTCCCTGATGCAGGGTTTGTCTATGGCAGTCAAGACCTTGAAAAGAATGTTGCTATTACGCGAGCATTTAAGAACGGTTTATTGAAATACCTTGCCACCAAACCTGATATATCAGCGCAAGGCGGCAATATGCAATACCATTGCCACAAATGTATTTTTGTCGGTATCGATTATAAGTTCAATGATTTTATTCAAGCTGTACACCGCATCTATCGGTTTCAACAGTCATACCCCGTTGAAGTACATATCATCTACACCGAAAGTGAACAAGCGGTATTAAAGGCATTAGAAGAAAAATGGGAGCAGCATAAGCATCTTGTATCCCAGATGACAGCGATTGTCCGTAAATACGGTTTATCATCGGTAATGCTTGCAGAAAAACTTGCCCGTACTATCGGTGTTGAAAGAAAAGTAGTTGAGGGTAAGAATTTTAAAGCGGTCTTAAACGATAATTGTATCGAGCTTCCTACTATGGCAGATAACACGGTTGACCTCGTTGTTACCTCAATTCCGTTCAGCAATCACTACGAATATACCCCGACGTATAACGATTTCGGACATAATGAAAATAATGAAAAATTCTTTCAACAGATGGACTTTCTGACCCCGCACCTCTTGCGTGTATTAAAACCCGGTCGCCTTGCCTGTGTCCATGTCAAAGATCGTATCTTGTTCGGAAATGCAACGGGAGACGGGATGCCAACAGTTGACCCTTTTAGCGATATGACTGTCTTCCATTTTTTACAGCATGGATTTCGCTACATGGGGCGCATTATTATTACTACTGATGTAGTACGTGAAAACAATCAAACCTACAGGCTCGGCTGGAGTGAGCAATGCAAAGACGGCTCAAAAATGGGGGTAGGATGCCCTGAATATATTTTGCTGTTTCGCAAGTTACCAACCGATACAACGAAAGCATACGCAGATACTCCGGTACAAAAGACAAAAGAAACATACAGTCGAGGACGGTGGCAAATTGATGCACACGCATATTGGAGATCAAGCGGGAACCGATTAGTAACACTCGAAGAATTAAAAGAATGTCCGGTATCCGATATGCAGAAATTGTACCGGCAATATTCAAAAGAACATATTTATAACTACAGCGAACATGTGCAGCTGGCAGAAGAATTGGACGAAGCTCGGAAACTCCCCGCTTCATTTTCTGTTATTAGCAACGCTTCTCCAAGTGAGTATGTGTGGGATGATGTCAATCGTATGTATACGCTCAATAGTGAGCAGTCTCGAAAAGCGCTGAATATGCACATTTGTCCGCTGCAAATAGATGTCGTTGAACGTCTTATTGAGCGGTATTCAAATCCAAAAGAAGTAATTTACGATCCATTTGCGGGACTTTTTACTGTTCCATATATTGCCGTCAAAAAAGATCGGTATGGGATTGGGCATGAGTTGAACGAGATTTCATTTAATGATGGCGTTGCGTATTTGAAAGAAGCTGATATTGAAAAGACAGCTCCAACGCTTTTTGATTTAGATGATTTTAAAATTGCAAAATAAAGGAACCTAAAGATGTCAGTAAGTTTTATCTTTTATGAAACCTTTGCAAAACAATTAAAACTATT
>NZ_JBQNBW010000110.1:0-3585 GCF_052169735.1 Treponema sp. | reverse complement strand
AATAGGCTGCTAAGGTTGAAAGAAAGAGGCTTTTCCCAAACCGCCGCGGACGGCTCAAGAAATAAACCTTGCTGCTGTTTATTAACCGAAAAAGGTATTCCGTTTTATCCACATAAAGGAAACCTTTTTCCCGTAAATCTTTAAAACTCTGTAGACCAATAGGCAATTTCCGAGGAATAGTCATAGTAACAGTATACTGCAATTAATACTTTTTTGCAATTTATCCGGTTGCATAAGGATATTCCGGTGCTGTATGTACTGTCGATATACAGCAGATCGAAATATCAAACCTATTCGATAGTTGCATTTTCGAACAGGTTTATTCGTACGGAGAGTTAATACGCACATGCCGCGTTGGGGTATGTTGATTTCCTAACAGCGGACGCACCGAGAGACTGAAGATTTTAAAAATCAGCGGTAAACAGTAATTTCAGTTTGCCGAGTGCATTCTTTTTTATCGGATGAGCATATTCAATGCCGAGTTTTGCAGCTCCGCTAATTGTAATAGCTGTCCGTCCGTATACCGATTGATAAAAGTACGGCATCAGCGCAGCTGAGTTGTTCCCTAAAAAATTCAGCATATTTTTATAGCCGAAGCTTAGAGTAAATCGATTATAAAAGATCGGAAGCCACGAACTGCCGGTTTGAATCTCGTAGCTAAGAAGTGTCAGCTCGGTATCAAATGCAAAACCGGTATTTATGCTGCCCCCGCTCTGTTTGACTGCTGCCCCGTCTTGCAGATGTTCCGTCATAGGTGGAAGATACGTGCTTAGTCCCATGAATGCCGGATGGTTGAAAAAAGTATAGGTACCTAATTCGGGGGTATAATATGCATTGTACCCGGCATAGCCGCTGCATTGAACTGTGAGCGGCAACAGGGGCGCATGAAAGCCAACAAGCGCTTGCAATATCCCTGCATGAACATAGGACTCAAAATGGTACCCGTGTTTTACTCCAGTCCTGACATCAACCCCTGTGATCGATTTCGCAAAAAAAGGTGTGTTTAATGCAACCGACGGTTTGAGATAGGCATAGCGGAAACTTATCTGCTCAGAAAGAACAGCGTTGCCTAGTTTGTAGCCGTACAGCGTCTTTTGCATAGCATAGTCTTTTGAGAAAAAAGAAAACGCTTCTGCCGAGATTCCCGCATTGAGCGCTATATGCTGATATCCGTTTTTACTCGGTATTGGAAATGACGCATCTAATGCCCCTCCGATGGTTCTGTACCGGAAATGATTATTGAGATCATATAATTGCACTGAAAAACCAACCGGTTTCGTATTAACGGCAAGATTTGCATGTATGTGGTAAAAAAACGGCTTAAAATAAAAGATTGATGCCGTTTTAAATGATAAAAGTGTTGTCGGATCGATCCCGTACATATCAAAAGCAAGACCGGTTTGATTGATATTTTTTATATCATCGGGAAGCGCAACATATAATAGAGGAAAGACCCGCCACATCCACGAGAGATACCGATACTTTTTGGGAGCAAGCAGTTCGGTCTTGGGAGAAATACTCGGCACTTCCGCTGCATCCGGCATATAATCGGTGAGCATTGCCTGTTTTTCGGCAAAAAGCTCCTCTGAGACTGTATACAGCGTGTTATACTTTGCATGTACTCCAGTGTAGACAAGCATGGCAGCCGACTGTTTGTTTTCTCCGGCAGAAATATCAGCCGGAGAGACACCAACCACTGCCGTATCAGCGGTAGACTCCGCCGAATCTCTTTTATGCGAAGCTTCATTCCCTGTCTTTGATGCCGGAAGCGTATCTTGAGCCAGTACTACCGGATAAAAAACACCGCCGGAAATATCTTCCTGTAAAACTTTGAGTGCGTTTGTTTTCGGATTATAGGTTGCTGCACGGTAGAGCATTCCTTTTTCTGCCCATGAAAAGGTAAGCAGCGTCCCTTCATCGGTAGTATTCGTTTGCAAGCAGCGGATCGCCGGTAGTGGCTCCGGAAATACCAGCTTTTGAATTTTCTTAGTGTTTTGGTTAATAAATAGAATATCACGGTTCATACCGTTTGCGGCGATACAGGCAATGGTATTTTCCCCTGCATATATGGGATCATAGATAGCAGTATACGGCATACCGGGACCGGCAGAGAAAACTTCCTCCTGTGTATCGGCATTGTGCATATCTGCAATGACGAGGCGGGAATATTGCCCATCGGTTTGTACACCGCAAATACGGTTGTTACCGCAAAAAGCAGCCGTGCGGAGCGAGTAATATTCGGTAGGCAAAAAACGCTTGGCTGCCATATCAAAGATAACAGACCGGTGTTTTTCACCCTCTAACGATTGAATGATATCGGTTACTAAGAGCAGCTGTCCGTCCGGTGAAAAACTTAAATGAGAGAGGCTCTGGTTAGCGGTAAATAGTTTTCTAGAAGCTCCGGTGGATGTATAAAAACGTACCTCTTTTTGGGTAAAATCAAAACAAGCAAAACCTTGTCGATTTGCTGCGGTAAACTTAAAGCCTGCTTTTCCTGTCTGCTGAAAAGGCACGGGTAAGCGTATTACCGCAGGGGTTTGAATGTTCTGAATAAATTCACTCCAGAGCGATTTCAGCGGTTTTCCAAAAATATGCTTGGTTTTACTCTGGGGGAAAATGAAAAAAGAACTCTGCCAATACTGCGCATAGGATTCCATTCCATATATTCTTTGCAGATAGTCCGCGAATCCCGCACCATAGAGATAGCCCCAAAATGCCCCCGGGTATACGTCCCGCTGTCCGGCAGCCTCTTGCCACGATGGAGTGCATCTGTCAATTTTCCCTTGCATTAAATGATGATAAAAAAGCGGATCATGTAAGCGTCCCTGCTGTCCGTCAAGACTTTCATAAGAAACAGCCGCACCTTCATTAAATGAAAGCGGCAGTACCGGCAAAAAATAAATGAGCGATATAGCATGGGTTAATTCATGGTAAAACACTTTCAGCATACTGTCAGTGAGGTTTCCGAGTGTACCGTCTTCGGGAACAGTATCGAATACCACAATACGCGGATAGGGGAAAAAAGTAAAATATCCGTTTAAACTCTCCGCTCCGGCGAGAATATATACCGGCATTCTCACCAAAATTTGCTTATCGAGACGCCCTGCTATTTCTTTCGCATACGAATCTGCATATTCTGCGAGCAATGCGGCGCTTTTTTCAGACTCTTTTGCATAAATAATATCGAAATATTCTGTTTTATGTACCAGTAAGCCTGCTCCAACAGCATGGGCTATGAGCCATAGAGAATAAACAATGATAAAAAACGATTTTTTACGTGAATACATGGGAACCTCTAAAATTGCAACTCATAAGAGCTGTACCGCAAAAAAAATGGTGTGTCAAGCATTCAGTCCCAATCAACCAGGGATTCCGCATTATGACTACCTAAAAATATTGTATACGGCGATACCTTTTACCCCGCCTTGCGTTTTTCTCCTGTACTCCACACATTGCATTTTATATCCCGATGTCCTATACTTTCTACAAGTATGGAAGACGAATTACAGATAACCCTCACCAACGATTATGCATTCAAACGCTTGTTAGGCTCGGAAGAAAATAAACCGCTCTTGCAGGACTTTC
>NZ_JBQNBW010000109.1:0-3690 GCF_052169735.1 Treponema sp. | reverse complement strand
AAACGCGAAGATTGCCTCAATAGAGTATTGCAGTCGTTATAATGCGGAATCCCTGAATATAGGTTCGCGATCCCTTGACAGCGCTGTAGGTATTGTATAAAATTGAGATTTTCTATGTTTAAAATACTAGTTTTTATGAGCTGCTGTATCGCATCGCTCGCCGCTTGTACTTCTAATGCTCAGTCTCGTGCCGATAAGCAGCCGCTTACAGAAAAAAATAGGAATATTTCTGCGCAGACCCCTGCTGATTCTCGAGATGTGCCGTCTTCTCAACAAAGAATATCTTCTATTGCACCGGAAGCAGCGGCACGGTTGCTCTCCGAATTGGCGCAAGCTGTTGAAGTTTATGATATTCATAAGGCATTGGCGCTCTTTGCAGCGATTGATGAAGCAACTAGCAGTACTGCCGATTACGAAACACGTGCTGCTGCCCGTTCATACATTGATCCGCTTTTGGAGCTTATTTCCCTTGAGCGGTTAAGTGAACCGTCTCCTGTTACAGCAGGTTCTGCTTTTGATCAGCCGTTTACGATACGGGCGGTTGTAACAACACCGGAAAGGCAATTCCCGCTTGATAATTATCCTCTCACGGTTTCTTATCCGAGCGGAAAAGAGGGCATTATGAAAATCGAAACGGTGTATACCGATTCTGAAGGGTTTCTGTATTTTACTCCGCCGGTGCCTGAACGGGCGACTGATGGTGTATTGCGTTTTTATCTTTCGATCTCTCAGAAAGATGCCGCCGCAGCGGATATCCCGGAAAACCTATGCGCAGTCTTTTCATTTAAAGCTGCCACTATAGAAAAACGGGTACCGACAATCATTGCTATTCTTGACTATGATGAAAACAATCAGCCGATTTTTTCTACAAATATTACTGCTACGCGCTTGCTTACCGGGCTGATGAAGCGGGGATTTGGTAGAATCGGGTTGGATGAATATGAAGAACTTGCCGGATCAGATGAAACACAGGTAATACGCGCAGCACAGATAAAGATCGGCTCTGTTGTTGAACGGTTTATCTTTGGCAAAACCGCTATTGAACTTTCGACAACAGAACGTAACACCGTTAGCTGCAGAATACAGGCTGATATATCAGTATGGGATTTTAAGCAAACTCAAAAAACAAAGCATTTTACCTTTGAGTATACTGCAGAAGCAACAACAAAGGCGCAAGCAATTTCCTCAGCGCGAACCGCTCTGGGGGAGTCGGTAATTGCAGAGGCTTTTACCTATAACCTCTAAAGGCTGATACCCGAAGAGAAGGCTGTGGGCATTTCTAAAAAACTTCGGTTTTAGGGGTGCCAGATGGGTGATATTACTCACTGTATGAGCAAGCCGGTCTGTATTAAATCTGTTCGGCAACGAAGTTACCGAACCAGTCTATTATTTCCGTGTTTTCAGTTCATGCAGCTGCTCAACAAGATGCCGGGACGCGCGGGTATCATTGGTGTCGTACAGCCAGTTGTGATTAAAACAGGCGATGGTATTTTTGTTGCCGCTTGCTCCGATAACAAGGCTGTAAAAGCCGGTGTTCTTTTCTTTTTCCTGTTCGATAGCGGTAACAAGGTCAGCTGAAAGATTGCCCATTACGAAGTCCGAGATCATCAGTACATCGGCATTTTTATATCCGTCTGCCGTGTCGCTGCCTGCAAGCATGTTAAGCGCTTTCGGCAGCGCAGGTTCTGCATCGGTTCCGCCGTTAAACGACATACGCAAAAAACGTACCAGTTTTTGCAGGTAGTTGTCTCCGTCTGCATTTGTCAATTCCATATCCTCATTCGGTTTTACTTCCAGTGTTTCAATATCCGTGGAAAACGAGATGATATAGCAAAGCCGTTCCTGTTCTGCGGCAATCTTTGCCAGTGCAAATGCTACTGTTTTTGCAATATTCTCCGGAGTGCCGTGCATAGAGCCGCTTGTGTCAACGCAGATGATAATCGGTCCCTTGGGTTCTTGCTTTTCCATCGTTACCTCTTCTTGCTCGATACTTTCTTTTAATTCCTCTTGCTCATTTTGATATTCAAATGACAGAAGCTGTTTTTGCGCAAATTTCAGCTGAAAGAGTTTTTTTGCCGCAGGATTTTTCAGCATAGCAAGTTCACAGGGAAGAACCGCTGCAATATCGTTTGAATACTTGAGTCCGTTTATCTCTCCACGGTATGCAGGTTGCGGATGCCACTCTGTTGTTATAACGATTTTGTCCCGCAGCTCTTTTTCAAACACCGCTTGTGTGCGGCTTTGCCTGCCGAGAAGGTCAGCGAGTTCCTGCAGCGATTCATCTTGTTCCAGAAGCTTGGCAAAGGTATCAAGGATTTCAAACCCGCTTGTTTCAAAGGGATGATTCGATAAATCCCAGAGCCTTCCGAAATTTTTAGTGAACGGCGTAAGTAGTTTTTCAAACCGCATAAAGTTTTGTATTTTTTTATACAGCTCTTCCAAAAACTGCTTTCGCATAGCATCGATCCGTTCCTGCTCCCACTTTGTTTTGCGTTCGATGAGATTTTTCTCCATATCGGCAATAAAGTTTCTGCGCAGCGCTTCAATTTTTTCCGGTGATTCCCACTGAATCGTATCTTTTTCCGTTTTCTGTGTTACGGTTTCTGCATGGGTAGTACTTACTTGCTCATTTTTTCCGGAAGTGTTTTTTGCTTGTATATCGTCTACCTGTATACTTGCTTCCGGAGACGTTTGTGCTTCCTCTGTCGGGACTGTTTTCGCGGCATCGTCTGCTGCACTATCGGTGATGTGTTTTTGTTCGGCAAATGCTTTGCGGTAAAAATCAAAGTCCAGCGTACTTTCCTGAATAGTTTCACGTTTTGAATCGCTAACTGACGGAAGACGTTTATAGTGATACTGTATTTTTGACTTTTCCGCAGAAAGATCAGCAGCAATTTCTTCTGCAGACTGCTTTTTCTGCTGTGCAACAAAGATTGCTTCATCTAAAAACGGATTTTCGTTTTCCAATGTGCCGTGTGTTTTTTGCAGCCATTCCAAAAGATCCGTTTGAATGTTTTCGGAAAGCCCTTCATGACTTTGCATATACTCTTGTACATCTTGCGCATGTAGAATTTCGGAAAGCGTATGCTGCGCAACCTGCGCAAATGTATTCTGCGGAAAAGCAATGGGGATGTCTTCCGGCTCAATAGGCTGTATGGCATCTTCGATCGCATCAACCAACTGCTTCCGTTCTCGATTTGAGCCGAATGCAGATTCAGGGGCAGCATTTTTTTCAAACTGCCGCTTTTTCTTTGATTGCTGCTTATAGCGTTGAATGTTTGCGTTTAAATTTTGTTTTATGTTACCGATGTTGGAAAATAGTGTACTACACAGGTTGGAAAACGCAGTATCGCTTAAATCTTCCGTTTGGTGTGCGGTTTTATTCCGTGTTAGGTTGACCTGCCTATCGGCAGGCAGGTGCGGAACCAACCTATGATATTTATTTCGATCTAAAAATAAATTTATAAAATCATAGGAGGGTTTTATGAAACACTTATTAAAAAATGCTACAATTTTTGTAGTGTTGGTATTAACGGTTGCATTCATCGGATGCAAAAATCCCAATTCAAATTATGACGGAAACTCAAAAACAAAACTTGCTGCCCCGACAAATTTGGTTATCAAGTCAATTACAGATAAGTAAGTAATCAAAATTAAGCGACAGTATAGGAGTATTTAATGAACAAGTCC
>NZ_JBQNBW010000108.1:0-3904 GCF_052169735.1 Treponema sp. | reverse complement strand
CTGTGTATATATCTTTGAGTTTAAGCTCATGAGTGCGGCAACGGCGGAAGAAGCGCTGAATCAGATAAAAGAGAAAGGCTATGCGGATAAGTACCGTATGAGCGGAAAGAAAATCATCGGTATAGGGGCTGTCTTCGGCGATAGCATTACCGATGAAACTCCTGATACATGGAAAATGGAAGAGCTAATACTGTCCTAATTTGCAAGGCTCGCAGCTGTTTTTATGGCTTGTAGGCTCTCTTTACTGAGCCTATCACCTGCAGCAATGCCGGCGCGGGTAAAGAAGCCCTGCGGCACCTCTAACGCATACCGCACCGAGTGAGTGCTGGAGATAACAGCTAAGCTGAACGGCTGCATATCATATATTTCCCGTATACGTCCTGCAGAATCGATAAAGGCAATGCTGAGCGGATGCGGCGTATCTTTCATCCAAAATTTGAGCTGGGCATCGCTTTTGTAGATAAACACCATACCGGTGCCGTCCGGAATTTCTTTCCGGTGCATATATCCCTGCTGCTGTTCTATTGCCGTTACAGCGGTTTCCACAGAAAGTTGTACATCCTGTTCCGTTCCCTGCCGGACAATACTCAGCGGTATGATCTGCTGCCCTTTCGTACAGGATAACAGCATGACCATAGTCAACAGCAGATACACCACTGCCAGAAATGAGGATAAGGGTACATACTTATGAGCAAAGCGGTTCATAGAGCCTATCAGCCTTATTAAAATCCGTCAATAAAGCTTTGGCGGTTAGCTGATGAGTCGGCTCGTTCTGTGGTGCTCTGAGAAATCAATTCATTGAATACCGTAAGATCAATGTATTTTACAATAAGCGGACGCTCAATAACAATGCGGGTTGTTTCATTTTCCCACACAGCCCGCTGTGGATTGATGGAAGCAGGCTCCCCATACTTTTCACAGAATTTCGCATATACCGAATAATAGTCTACCGTATCGGTATTCAGCTTGAAAATCATAGTGTAAAGATGCTCTTTATAAAACTGAAACCATGATCTGCTGATAAAAGAAAGTCCTGCCGATTCGATAAGACTTCTATTTTCCACCGGCAGCAGCGACACATCCCGTTCGCCGCGGTAACCAAATATCGAATCGCTTTTAAGTGTGTCTTTTACCATATCAATATCCATGCCGAGCTGTATACCGCGGTATTCTGTAGGGAGGACTACCGCATCCTGCTGTGTACCGGTATTGGATGGAGCAGCCGTACTTTGCGGTGCTGCTGCCGTTTGAGCAGTAAGCGGAAACACTACTATAATCATCAGTAGAACTGTAGATAAAAAAGCCTTCATTTTTGACCTCGCTTTTTTCGGTACCGCTCTACCGTACCGGTTTTCCGCGATAGCTCGGCTCATTGTCCCGTGCCTGCTGGCGGGCTTGTTCTATTTCCTGCATTTTCTTGAAATATGCCGTCTGTTTTGACAGTTCCAGCGTATCGGTAATAACGATACTATCGTTAGTACTGCGCACAATCGGGGCTTTTAAAAATGTACTGATAGCTTGTGCAACCTGCTCCTTAGGAATACTGCACATCTTCGCAAGCTCTGTAGGACCAAAAAGGAAAATATGCTGCTTGTTTGCCCCCGGTTCAATCCGTAATTTTTCAAGCTGAATACTCAGCATATCATACATTTTCTCGATAGGGACAGGAATGAGCGTATTCGCAAGCTGTTTATACATTGCCCAAATACGATCGGCAAGGGTCGTGGTAAGCCGGGCAATCAACTGCGGCTGGGTGGCAACCATCTGGTTAAAGTTCTGCCGGTTAACTGCCAAAAGCTGGCATTGTTCCGCTGCGGTAATCGCTGTCGCCGAGCGGGGTTTATTTTCGAGCAATGCCATCTCCCCAAACATATCCCCTTCTTTTAATACGGCAAGCAGAACCTCACTGTTATCAACAATTTTTGAGATTTTCACCCGTCCTTTTTGAATAATATACAGTTCTGCTCCTGACTGGCATTCACAAAATATCATTGATTCACGGTTATATACCCGTACCATCTGCTTTGTGTCCGGCTCAAGCATTTCAATAGGAGCTTTTACCCCGGTAGACTTAATTGCCATAAAGCGCTTCCGTGCGTGTTCGGCATACTGTCCGTCCGGTTTTTCTTTAAGGTAATGATAATAGGCATATAATGCCAGCTCAAATTTAGACATTTTTAGGTAATATTCGCCGATGGTAAAAAGGTGAGAAATATCAGTTTCAATATTCCGCTTCAAGGTTATACGGGTCAGTGCTTCGTCCAAATACCGCATTTTCTTACTGAACGAATAGATAATCTTCATAGCAATAGGAGTATTCTTTTCGATAAGTTCCGGGAATTGTGCGTAATGTACGGCAATCAGCACGACATCCGACACTGCAATAGCCGTTTCAATCTGACTATGGTGTGCCATACAAGCAACAACCCCTAAGAAGTCCCCCGGACCTAGCAGATTTCCTTCTTCTTCCGCAACAACCTCTTTTTGTTTTGCGACTTGTACTTGTCCGCTTTGGATAATATAAAAGCGGTCAGTATCGGATTTTCCTTCAATTAGAATATAAGACCCGCGTTTAAAATTTACAAAAGATAATTGAAGCACTTTACTCCCCTCTTACTTTCTATCAATTCATTGGGGCATCTTTAAAAACTCGGTTTGATTTTTAGAGATGCCCTGTATCACTTTTGCATGAATACAAAAAGCGCCTGCCGCACGATGTATAGAGCCGGAAACCTCTAAAAAAATTTTAGTGTTATCCGGTCATGCCTTATCCGGCAAAAATAATTTCCGGCTCAAGCTCAAAGCCGGTCTGCCCCCTTACCCGCTCCTGAACGGTTTTTATCAATTCCATAACGTCCTCTGCCGTTGCGGAACCGGTATTCACAATAAAATTACCATGCCAGGGCGCAACCTGAGCGCCGCCAATTTGGAAGCCCCTCAAACCGGCTTCATCAATAAGTTTACCGGACGGTTTCCCAAAGGTATGATTATTTTTAAACACACTGCCGGCAGACGGAAGCCGAAATTGTCCCTTTGCTGTCCTATCAGCAATCCGCTCTTGCATTTTTTCCCGAATCAACGAGGTCTCTCGTCTTACCGTTTTGAGCTTTGCCCCAACAATGACGAGCCGTCCGGCATCCAGCGCCGCTAAACGCCCGTTTACCGGCTGAAACGGAGAATGCTTATATCCCCATTCTTCATGGCGATAAGTACGTTCTTCTATTATAAAGCCTTTTTCAGAAAAATACAGCACCGATGTAGACTCTAATACATCAGAAATGGACTTTTCATAACACCGTGCATTCATAAACACAGCGCCGCCCACTGTTCCGGGCAGCCCAGCAAAATCTTCCAAACCGCCTAAGCCCTCTGCGGCACAAAACTCCAGCACATCCTGCATCAACACACCGGCATCAGCTTCAACAAGCGGCTCGCCATTCACTTCATGCAACTTGATAGTATTTAATCCCTTTGTATGCACAACCGCACCGGCTATTCCGGTATCGGGAATCAGCAGGTTAGACCCTCCGCCCATCAGTATCGCCGGTATCTGTTCCGCATAAAAAAACGAGAGTAGGTCTTTTAATTCCTCCAACGAAGACGGTATACTATATATATCGGCATTACCGCCAATTTTGAAACTTGTAAACGCCGCTAATTTCACTTTTTTTTGCACTATCGCAGACAGCCTTAGCGGAAGACCGTTTTTTTTCTCAACATCTCCTAGATTAAACATACTGAGATACTATATACTATTGGCATTGTTTAGAATAGACTTGACTTTTGAAAATATACGGCATATCTACTTCGTTGCTGCGCAAAAATTAATCCTCAACGTATCAAAGATACGCCTGCGGTTAATTTTTGCTCGCGCCTCGTATCTATACCGTCTATTTTCAAAAGG
>NZ_JBQNBW010000107.1:0-3941 GCF_052169735.1 Treponema sp. | reverse complement strand
TAATCGTAATAGTATTGAGAATGTTTGGTCGGTGATGAAACTAAACTATAATCTTATCTATCACAGAGCAAGAAGTGTAATGGGTGATTCATCCCGTCTTTTTGCCCGTTCTGTAGGAGCGCTTTTCTTGCAGTAAGCCCATAATTGCCGAAAGCAGTGTGCTTTTCCCGCCGCCGGACTCCCCGATAATGCCGCAGCGTTTTCCCCGCTTGAGCAAAAAGCTCACGTTCCGTATGCTGGTTTCGGCTCTATCAGTATCGTCGGCTGCGGTAGTCTGTGATTCCATCTTGTCTGTATTACCGGTATCACCAGCGATAGAACAGAAGAGGCAGAGGGATTGGTCGGCTGTGTATGTCGCGAAGGCTCAACTATATCAGTATCATTAAATGGTCATTTTACTGTAATGAGCGCTGCTGCAATAGTCATTGCTATTACATAGAAGAATACGCAATGTATTGAAGTGTTTGCGCAAGATCATGCTATATGCAAAGTCTAGTGTTACTCTAGACTAAATCTGGTAATTATTTATACTAATACCGACTATAAAGGTCATGAGGAGGTTTTTATGATTAAAACGATTACATTACCTAAATCGTTGCAGGTTGCTTTGGCGGTATTTATTTCATTTTCGTTTATCTGTGTTGGCTGTGCAACAGCACCCGCTGGAAATGCAAAGGATATTGGCCCATCTGTTGCCGATAATGCCCGGAAAGAATCCTATGTGAACGGTATTATTTATCAACTTTCCGCTGAAGTAAAAGGATTACAAATGCAAGCCTATAAACTGGCGAGAATTCGGTTGGAAGATCGGCTTCAAGAACAAGCACAGGGTAAATATTCAAAACCGTTAGCTATTGTTACTGATCTTGATGAAACAATTCTGAGCGATACAATGTATTTAGCCGATGCCGTACAGCGTCCTGAATCGTGGGATAACGGCCCCTTCGATAAATATTACTATGCAGGATTGTCCTCCGTTGCCTGTAAAGCAATCCCCGGCGCTGTAGACTTTTTTAATTATGCAAGCAGTAAGGGCATAGAAATCTTCTATATTACTAATCGTGATCCCGATAAAGGCGAATTAACGGTTAAGCAGCTACAATATCTCGGTTTCCCCAATGCCGATAAAGATCATATTCAGGTAAAGCTGCAAGACGGCTCTTCCAATAAGACCCAGCGCCGTAACAACGTATTAAAAGATCACGATGTCATTATGTATCTTGGCGATAATATCGGAGACTTTACCGGTGATTTTAAGACGGATCTCGGTCCTGTAAAGCGGACGGAACTTGCATTGCAAGCTCCCTATACGGATTTTTGGGGTGATAAATGGATTGTGTTCCCGAACGCAACTTACGGCAACTATGTTTCGGCAGTCTGGTATGGTGATAAAAAAGCCGATGCCGCAAAACGGGTTGAATATATTAAACAGCTTTTTGACAGTGTAAAATTTACTAATACTGAAAAGTTTGGTACCTGGTATAAAGAGTAGTGATTAATAAGAAAGGCAGCCGTATTATAACTATTGTCGCGGTTACCTTTCTTCTGTGCGGAATGTTCAACACAATTCCGTATGTTTTTTAGACAATTAAACAATTAAAAGAATGTTCGTCTTGCGGAGTGCAGCGTTTCATCTGCAAAACACAGGAGTATATACAATGAATATAGTTCGGCGTTTCTCAATGCGTAATAAACAGCTCTTTATTTTTGGCATACTTATTTTAGTTATGGGAGTGTTTCTAACTGTCCTTGCCGTAACTGTAGGAAAAAAAGCTGTTATCGAAAATGTAGAACAGCAATTAAATATGAAGGCTCAAGATACAGCTGAAATAATCGATAGAAGACTTGATGCTTTACTACAATTTCTGCAAGGTATTGCTTCAAATCCTGATTTACAAAGAACAGACCTATCTATGCACCAAAAAGTTGTAATTATTAGTACTGGTATAATTCGGAATAAATATATTGAATCATTTGGTATCTGTGATTTAAAAGGAGATTTTTATGATTTATCGGATAAAATTGTCTCTGGAGCTGATCGCGATTGGTTCAAAGCCGCTGCTGCGGGACATAACTTTATTGCAGACCCTCGTTTAAGCCGTGCTACAAAAAAAATACAAATACGAATAGGTATTCCTATCTTTGATAATAATAATACAGTTATTGCTGTATTGTGCGTAGCAACAAATAAAAAAATACTTACTAATAGTATTAATGATATAGTAATCGGTAAGAGCGGTTACTGTTATGTTGTTGATCGAACAGGAACATTTATTGCTCATAAAGATGAAGATATGATTATGAACTCTGTAAATATGATTGAAGACGCAAAAAAAGATAGTTCTTTGCAATCAGTCGCAAACTTTATTCAGTATGCATTGAATAATGATGAGGGTATTGGCTCATATCATTTTAAAAATGAAAATCGTATTGCCTCTTTTGCACTGCTTAAAAAGGCAAATTGGAAAGTTATTATCACTGCGCCTATCGATGAATTTTTGACAACGATACAGATGCTGCGGTATTTGATGTATGGAAGCGGGTCAATAATTTTATTGATATCATTGGTTATTGTCTTTTTTATTGCTCGCGCAATGGTTAAACCGATTCAAAGTACTGTATATGCTTTAAAAAATATTGCGCAGGGTGAAGGCGATTTGACAGTGCGCCTACCGGTTACGGGCAATGATGAAATTACCGATTTGTCTGAATACTTTAATGAAACGATTGCAAAAATCGGGGCTTCAATTCAGCAGGTTGGAGTAAATAGTCATATAATGAAGGGAATTGGTAGTGAGCTTGCCTCAAATATGATTGAAACAGCGAGTGCTGTACACCAGATCAACGCAAATATCGATGGGGTAAAGCAGAAAGCTTTAACGCAAGCATCCAGTGTTACTGAAACGGCTACAACAGTCGAAGAAATTGTCCGTACGATTAAGCAATTAAACGCGAGCATCGAAACACAAGCAGCGAGTGTTGCTCAATCTTTTTCGTCAGTAGAACAAATGGTCTTAAATATTACTTCGATTGGACAAACTCTCAGCAAAACCGATAGCGCTATTAAAGATTTAACCACAGCAACCGGTGATGGTAAAGCAACGCTGATAACATCTAACACTGTAACACAAAAAATTGCAGAAGAATCCGGCTCCCTACTGGAAGCCTCAAGTGTTATTCAGCACATTGCAAGTCAAACCAACCTTCTCGCAATGAATGCTGCTATTGAAGCTGCTCATGCAGGAGAAGCCGGTAAAGGTTTCGCCGTTGTTGCTGACGAAATCCGTAAACTTGCTGAAGATTCTGCAATGCAAGGCAAAACGATTACGGCAACACTGAAAGCATTATCAGGAGAAATCGAGACGCTTTCTACCTCCTCTAAAACAGTAGAGGAAAAATTTAATGCTATTTTTACACTTGCCGAACAGGTAAAAGAAATGAGTACTCACTTAACTGAAGCGATACAGCAACAGGAAAGCGGCAGCAAGGAAGTGTTGAATGCTATAAAGACTATCAACACAGTAACAGTAGAAGTACAAGCTGGTTCGGAAGAAATGCTGAAAGGCGGTGAAAGCGTCGCAGCAGAGATGCATAAATTAGATAGTCTTACCCGTGTTATCACAAAAAGCATGAATGAAATGTCTGCCGGAGCGCTGCAGATTAACCAAGCGGTGCAGGAAGTCAACGAGATAACACAGAAGAACAAGCGGAGTATTGAGGTATTAGCTCATGAGGTCGCTAAATTCAAAGTCTAACCTTTTGTAAATATACGGCGCACCTGCTCACGATGCTATACTAGCCGCTGCAAAGGTTCTTATATATTCGGTATGCGATGTGCTTGAACACCTCGTACTGCCAGCAGAAATCAACACCCCTGGCACGAGCATAAACCCTCGTATAATAAAGTCATAGAATTATCTTGTATCATTTGGGTAAAATAA
>NZ_JBQNBW010000106.1:0-4071 GCF_052169735.1 Treponema sp. | reverse complement strand
GAAAAAGGTATGCTGTTTTATCCACATAAAGAAACCCTTTTTCCCGTAAATCTTTAAAACTTTGCACGCCGAGCGGCAGTTTACGTGGTAAATTCATAGCGGTAGTATAGCATGGTTATCATCTTTTGCAAATATACGGCATATCTACCGTCAGGGATTCCGCATTATAACGACTGCAATACTCTATCGAGGCAATAGCAATCATCTCGTTTGTTGCATAGGTGCTGCTTATGGAGAAGCGGCATTTCTTTTGCTTTTACAATATTCGAGAAATCAACCGATCCCAGAATATTCAAGACAATTTTTCGTAAAACGCTTAAGTTCGCTGCCGCATTGTCTTTCCGCACCAAACAATAATCCTCATAGAGAATTGCATCGAGAACCCAGTGGAGGTTATTTTCTATCCCCCAATGCGCCCTCATTGCGAAAGCTGCCTTTTGTACATCTTTCCCCTAAGAACATTTTACCGCCATTTATACCATGTAAGCTACTATTTTTTTTGACACTATTTATAATGCGGAAGCCCTGTCGACAGAGGGGTTTCTTATACCATATTTTGATGATATACTTACAATTAGCACCGAGTAGATTTATTATTAAGGAGGATAGCATTATGAGCAACCCATTAGTATTCATTTTAGAAAAAGCAGACCTTGCAGGGTTTCAAAAAGAATTGGAGAAAACGCAGCAATCAGCATTAGATATCCGTCTTGACGGTGTTAATCTTTTTACCGCGATTATTTTGTGTAATGCGCCGGTCGATACAAAATTAAAACTATTTACCGCTGTTAAACGCCAGTACCTGATAGAAACCGATGATATTCAGCAATATATCGATGAAGAACTTGAAGCAATGACACCCGGCATGAAAGAGCCGATAATCTGCAAAGCGATACCGTTTATGTGCCGGCATTTACCTTTAATGGATATCGAAACGCTATTGACCGGATTAAAACAAGAAGGCGTTGTTTTATCAAAAGAAGATAAAATAGTAATTAAAGATCACGCTGTAGCGCATAATCAATTTTCTGCAGACAGAATTAATCGTTTTTTTGAAAAATTGTAGAGCATTGTGAAACAGATGCTTATTCACCACCGCCACGGATGGCGGTGGTTCCATACAGCAGCAAGTTTTTCGATGAGAAAAACTTGCCGTTGAGCAGTGTACACGGACGTACGCTGCTCAACATCGCCACGGACGGCGGTTGTTCACACAACAGCGATGTTTTTCGATACAGTCATAATCAATATACATGAACATACATTAAAAAACAGTGTTCAAAAATCGGTAACGCATTTTAAGGGGCTATATAAGCCGTGCCGATGCTGAATAATCGGCTAAGGATTCTCCATTCCGCTTCATAATACTGTAAAGACAAGTATCAAGCAGTACTGTTGACAGCTCTTGCCCTGCTGCACGGATACGCATATCAGTTGTATTTAAAAGAGATATAATACGGTGCACAGCCTGCTCATCCCATTGACGGCTTGCCCTGCGATACTGATCTATTGCTTTTTTTGAGGTAAAACCTATTTTTTTCAAGCTAAAATCATCAAGTGCACCGTTCTGAGCTGCAAGATGCCAATCAGCTAAGCGTCTAAAACAATAGGTAAGCCCGGCAATGAGCTGTACGGGAGAGGATTCCTTGGATAAGGTGAGTTTTTGCCGGATATTGAGCGCATACTCAATATTATCCTTACTGAGTGCATCAAAGAGGGTAAAAGCTGTTTCTTCCTTATTATGTGCAAGAACTTGTTCTATACTATCAGCGGTAAGCTGAGTCCCCGGTTCAAAAAAAAGACCGATATGTGTACACGCTGTTTTCAGGGCTTCGGTATTGTTTTCAACCAGCTCTAAAAGCACTGCAATGGCTTCCGTATCAATACGGATGCGCGCCTGTGAGAAAAATCGGCGTACCCAATCCTGTTTTTTATTTTCAAAAAGCTCCCAGAATATCTTTTTTTGCTCTTTCGGCACTAAGGCTTCAATTTTTTTATCAATACTGATTTCATCAGAGATAAGCACAAGGAAAGCCCCATCAGCCTCTTTTTGTTCTACCCATTGGGTAAGGAGCTGTATATCTTCTTTCTTTTTGATTGCCTCCGCATTTCTGACAACGGCAAACCGGGCATCTGCAAACAAAGCTCCATTCCGGATAGTGTCTATGACCGTTGCAAGCGGAGTGTCGGCTGCATAGAAGAGGTGATTATCAAGTTGACCGTACTTTTTTTCTATTGTTTTGCGCAGAGCTTCAAGCGCTTCATTCCGTTCTCCCAGTTCGGGACCGGTAAAAAGCCAGAGGGGAACACTCATGAGATGCTATTAGTCTTCTTCAAATTTTGTTGCAAAAAGCTGTTCAAAGGCAGCAATCGCTTCAGCTTCGTCACTACCTTCCGCAGTAATCAGTAATTCCGTTTGATACCCTGCTGCCATGGTCATCACCCCCATAATGGAACGGGCATTAATACTAATACCTGCTTTTTCTATCATAATGGAGGACTGAAATTTATTTGCCATTTCTACGATGAGGGATGCAGGTCTTGCATGAATACCCGCACGGTTTTGTACAATAATTGTTTTTGTTATCATAGACACATCCTTAAAATCAAGTTGAAGCATCCCCCTAAAACATTTCAGTTTTACAAGATGCCCTCCATATCAATAAACCTGTTCGGAAACTGACCTTTCTGAACAGGTTACCTTGAAATACGATGTTCACGCATCGTGCTATTTGTACGATTTAGAACTCGTTGACCTATTCGAAAACGCAGTCACCGATAGGTCTAATATGTATCGTCTGCCGAATAATAGGGTACACGGCTTGGACTACTTTCCATCCAACGCAGGATGTTTTGGTTAAAGTCTTTTGCTGAAAAAAATCCGAGGCTTTTTAACCGTTCATTCATCGCAGCCGTTTCTAAGATGATCGGAATATTTCTGCCGGATTTTACAGGAATCTCTAAAAAAGGCAGCTTAACGCCAAGTAATTCTGTTGTAAGCTCTTCGGTACCGATTCTGTCATAGACTTTGTGAGAATCCCATTCTTCCAGCTTTGCAACAAGCTGAATCTGCTTGCGTTCCCGTACTGAACGGACACCATATAGCTGCATAATATTGATGATACCTAAGCCGCGTATCTCCATGTGGTGTCCGATGATCTTATTAGCGCCCCTGCCTATTAAACTATTGCCGTTGATGCAGTTAATTTCAACGACATCATCAGACACGAGCCGGTGTCCGCGTTCAATCAGCTCCAGTGCCGTTTCACTCTTACCGACACCGGAATCGCCTAAAATGAGAATACCGAGTCCATACACTTCTACTAAAACGCCGTGTATTGTCATAGCTGGTGCAAACACATTAGAAAGTACCCGCATAAGCCGAATCGAAAGTTCACTGGACGGAAGATCAGTTTGCAGTACGGGGCAATTCCGCCCTTCGGCAAGCTCTATAAAAAGAGGCGGCGGCGGAATACTATGAGAAAAGATGCAGCAAGGTATGTCATAAGTGAATATAGTTTTAATCGTTTCGGTATAATTATTGCCGAGAATTTTTTGTAAATATGCACATTCGCCTCTGCCGAAAAGCTGTACCCGCTGATAAGCGAAAGAGTCAAAGAACCCTGATAGTGCAAGCCCCGGCCGGTTCAAATCGGCAACTGTAATACTGCGTGTTAAGCCGTTCTGTCCGCATATACAGTGAAGATGAAGCGCATCATGCTCCGTCAAATCAAGATCGAGGAGGTCTAATACCGTCAGAGTTTGAGCAAGCATGGATTTAAGTATAGCGAACATGCTCTCCTTTGTAAATATGCCGCATTTTGTCTGCCAGGGATTCCGCATTATAACTATAATGAGCCAGTATAACAGAACAGAAAAAGAGAGTAATTTAAGGTGGAAAGAGTAAAGAGAATGAGGGAGAAGCAAGAAATGACTAAAACGAGACAAACATTTAGTAAGGACTTCAAAACAAAGGTAGTGCTTGAAGCGCTACGAGAAGAATCGACAATATAACAGGTCCTGTAAAAAGAATTGTGTAAATGGCTGAAAAGAATATACTCTATGAGGAGG
>NZ_JBQNBW010000105.1:0-4510 GCF_052169735.1 Treponema sp. | reverse complement strand
TCCTCCTCTCTTTTTCGGCAATTTTGGCACTGCACTTTTATTGTATCACTCCATATCTCAGCATAAATTATTTAAGCTCTATTTGAATATGATTGATTTTTTTGAATTAGTTCAACATCTTGAATTAAGCAAAGAAGAAATCGATGATTTCATACTGAATTACAATGATAATATAGCGTTATACGAATTTGAAGATGGACTATATTATGTTTATGATGATGACAGCGACGATTGTGATGACGACGACGATGATGATGATGATGATGATGAAAACTAAAAAGAATTTACAGGAGACATTATGTTAAAGATGATTTGTTGTATAGCGGCCGATATTTTAGCGCTTATCTATCTTATCTGGCCGTTCGACATCGTCCCGGATATTATGCCGGTTGTGGGGTTTATGGATGATCTGATTGCCATCCTAGCCGCCGTAGCTTTTACCATTAAGATGATACGGGATCGGTTTAAAGACAGTGTGAATAGAGGAAAGAAAAATAATGGATAGGAAAGATACGGCGATAACGCTCAACGAAATTACGAGTATAGATCATTTATCTTATGTACTGACTGAATTACGCAACCAAGAATCAAGTGACAGCGCACTCGCATACGCTTTGGATGCACAGCTGCAAGTATTGAGTATAATCAACAGCCCAAAGCTTTCGATAAGCTTTTATGATTTAATGCTCGACTCTTTAAAAACGGCAATACAAAGAGCAGGAAATCAGCAAGAAAAAGAAGAATATCGACGATGTGCCGCAATAATGACAAACAGTATGGTATTCTTTTTTGATGCACGGTTATATTGGGAAAAAAATACTTGGAACGAACAAGGTATTGCGCTTTTAAAAAATGCTTGTAACCTCGTAGCCGATTCCTCTACAGTCCTAATAGCAAAAACTACAAAGACCCCGGTAGTAAACAACGGCTTAGGTAATCGGATGTTTTATAGTCTTACGTCGAATACAAACGGTTTTTTTGATGACCTAATAGATTGGTTTATAAAAGGTTTCCGGATTGATAAATACCGCAGCGAATTTCATAACTTTCTCTTACAGCTATTTGAAAAGCAGGAACGGTATCGCGATATTTACGGGCGCCAAGTATTGTTATGCGAATTAATATATCGATATAAAGACACTCTTGCCCCGCTCGCAGGGGACAAACGCGCCGGATTAAAAAGATTGCTTCCTAATTTCCGGCAGCGAGTATCATTTTTATCAGTAGTTGTGTATCCCTTATTAATAGGTGCGATTATTCTTTTAATTGGAGGAATTATTTTTGTCATTTTTAATTGGTTTAGCGGCGATAAATGGCTCGAACTGTTTGGTAAAACCGTATTATTTTATCCGCTATTTAGTTTTCATTTTTTTCTTTTAAACTGTAATACACTCGTTAAAATAGGAAGCATCATAGTATTACTGGTGCTTTTGCTTATAGCTACACTTTTCGGCAATAAGTATTTTACATATATTGCAGATCGCTATTTTACAGAAATTGCAAAACTGTATTAAACTTGGAAGGAGAAAATAATGCAGCGTTTGAAAATGATAGTACTCACCATTTTAATCCTAATAGTAGGGATACCGGCCATAATAGCACCATTACACATATTTTTTATATTGCTTGACGGCGATTTTGATGATTGGTTTGCCGGTATTACCGAAACGGGAATGTATACGAACAAGCGAATTGAACGGTTATATAGTCTTGATCTAAGAGCAGCACAGACCGCTTATAATGTAAAACGCTATGATCTTGCTATTCCGCGATTTGAAGTTGCTATCAATGCGGGCTGGATAGACGGTATGAATCTCTATCAGTATGCCGACTGCTTGGAAAAGACCGGCGAAATCAAAAAAAGCAAACTGTATTTTCAACGGGCATTCGACGAACTCAGTGAATTTTATCCGAACCATACGCTCTTGGATGAATTGCGTGCACAAGGATATAAGAAAAATAATTGAAAGGGGATATAAAAAACAACTTGAGTAGCAATTAAAAATAGCAGACATAAAAATAACTGAGGTATTGTTATGAAGTGCCGGTATTGCGGACATGAGGTTAGGATATCGGGAATGATGTTGATAAGTTCTTTCGGGCAAATGTGTAAGACAAGTCCTACCGAAAAACACGTCATCATTTCCGATGGTATGCATTGCGTGTACTGCGGACGAGAAACAAGAACATCGGGGAGCATGCTTATCACCATCCATGGGCAGCGGTGCGCTCTTTCACCGACGGGGAAGCATCAGTTGCAGTAGTGGAACGATGGACGGGTATCGCTCCATACCAAAACTTTTTTGCATGTTGATATGTGCAGGATAATTGTATGGATGCAAGGTAACCGGCTCACTACTTCTTTTGTATATCTTCCGCCTTCAATTCCTCCGTAAGATAGTCGTCGCTCATACAATGCATATCGGAAATGCCGTCTTTCATCAATGTATATGTTACCGAATGATAGAATTTTTGTAAGGCTGCATCTAAACCGATATGCTCTTTTTGGGCATACAGAGCGATAACCCGTGCATATTTTTTTTGCAGCAGAACCGGATGCGCTAACATATGCTCTTAAATCCTTTGTACTGTAAGTACGTATCAATAATTGCCGAAATCCACTCTAAGCCGCGAGTGCTCGGTGTCAGGCTGAGCAATAATCCGATCAGTGCCGTGATACACGATTATACTTTTATCCCGCATTGATCCATCGCCTCAAGTATATCATTGATGATGTATTCCTTATCTTGAGTATGCAGTACATCATAATGCGCAACAATATAGTCATAGAGAAAACTGTTCGACTCTGCGAGCGCCGTATAGATATGCTCGGCATCCGTTTTTAAGCGGAGTGCAAGGTTCTCTATGCAGAATATCGCAAATTCAAGTTCATCCGTGTTTTTAATTCGATCACTCATTGGTACCCCGCTATCGTTCCTTACCCATTAGCTACCTGCCACTCTTTAATCGTCCGCTTTTCTTCGTCAAAAGAGCTGCCGATAAGCACAATCTTCTTGCTATCAGCTTTGTACCGTTCTGCATAGCGGTTCTTTTTTATCTGTACGAGGGCATCTTCCGCACTGCCATTGCCGGAGAGCTTAAACTCGAAGATATAGATGCTATCAGCCGTTTTGAGTACACAGTCCGCACGTCCCATTGCAGAATGTACCTCTGTCTGTACAAATTGCCCCATCAGTGTAAAGATGAGGTACACAGCTGTCTGATAGTTCTGTTCCCTCAGTTTCAGCTTGTCCTTCGGGAAATCATCATACGGTATGCTTGAGATAATCGCCTGCATCCGCTCCATAAACTCATCCACATTGCCCTTACGGATGTCCTGTATAAACCGTCCCACCCATACCCCTGTTTGACCGAACGGTACATCAGAGTATGCCGGTAACAGATTACGCAAAAAACCGTACCGTACTTCATTATTCGGAAAGCCAAGCCGGTACAGCTTCAGATCGCTGATATATTCCTTGATCGTTAAATACCCCGCTTGAAACAGAATAGGCAATGCATCTTGAGCAACCGCTCGATAGGTTTGCAAGCCTTCTTCATCAAGTTCAACATTACCATCAAGGTTGGGGATATAATAGTGCGCTTCTTTTAAGAAGTTGACTAAAAAAGTCGGCGTTCCCGTACCGAACCAGTAACTCTTGAGCTCTTTATCATCAAAAGCATTGAGAATGCTATAGGGGTTATACATCCCTTCCCCGGCTGGATGGAATAGGTAGCCGTCATACCACTGTTTTAAGGCAGCAAGCGCCTGCAGATAGTCGAGCTTTTGTTTTTCTGCAAGCGCTTGTATCTCCGGTTGAAAATTTGTTTCAAGTTCTTTTTGAGTTATACCGCACATACCGGCATAAGATTCATGCAGACTAATATCTTTGAGGTTATTCAGATCGCTGAAAATGCTGATTTTGCTGAACTTTGTTACCCCGGTTAAAAACGCAAAGCGAATGTATTGATCGCAGGTTTTTATGACAGAGTAAAATGCCTTGAGCGTATTACGGTAGTGTTCGTTCAGCTCTTCATTTACCCCCATCGTTTGCAGCAAGGGTTTATCATACTCGTCTACGAGGATAACGACTTGTTTACCGGTTTGCTGATATGCCCGCCGGATAATTCCTTTAAATCGGCTCGAAAATGTTTGCTCTGAGGTATCCGTTTCGTATTGCTTTTCCCACTGGACTAAATGAGTGTGGAGAATAGTGTGCATACTTTTCTCATCATTGTAATTTTCCGTATTAAAATCCAGATAGAGTACCGGATATGCCTGCCATGGGGTTCGGTTTTCTTGTGCCGCTTGTTCTTCTTCCGCTTTTTCAAGATACAGTCCTTTGAACAGCTCTTTTTGCCCGCGGAAATAGGCTGCCAAGGTTGAAAGGAAGAGGCTTTTGCCGAACCGCCGCGGACGGCTCAAGAAATAGACCTTACTGCTGTTTGCTAAGCGAAAAAGGTATGCTGTTTTATCCACATAAAGAAACCCTTTTTCCCGTAAATCTTT
>NZ_JBQNBW010000104.1:0-4674 GCF_052169735.1 Treponema sp. | reverse complement strand
TACTCATATCCTCATTTTATCACGTCTTTATACTTTTGGGACAGCCCCATCGTTAACCGTCAAGTTTGCGTACCGCAAACTTGCGTATTGTATGTGCGCTCATCGCGCACCAATCCGACAGATTTCGAGAATTGATATTCTCTCAACTTGTCGGATTTTAAGGAAACCAGATAATGCAATGAAAAAAGTTTGCGATAGAAAATCTGGCAGAATTGTTTGAACGCCCAAACACGAAAAGCCAACAACAGAAAGAAAACGAAACGATACAGGGAGAGCTGTTAAAAAGTCCGCTTGAGCGGATATGATAAACTATTTCCTTACAGAACAAGCCGATAGGCTTGAAGTTTTTAGAGGTTCCCTCTACCCTATCAAGTGCTGAAAACACTCAGTCTGAAAAAATTTACGGGTATCTACGGCAACGGATTTAGAGCTAAAATTCTTTTTTTACAGCTAGAAATACTGCCGTAATTATACTGCGCCCTTGAATGAGAACCGTAAAATCGCTACACTGTTTCAAGTTTTTTCACAGGATTAAGCTAAGTCTGTAGAAGGAACCTCTGGAACTGAGCGTTTTAGCGGTTACCTTTTGATTATTTGCTGTCAGTAAAAAAAGAGGTAAAAATTACTTGTATCCGCATTTGAAAGGCTCCCGCCTACAATTTTAACCCGAAAACAGATGCAGTGAGAAGAGGAGGCTATGTCATGGATGACATGTTACACGCAGTTGAATTAGAAAAAGCATATAATCCCAAAGATTTTGAAGATAGAATCTATGAGGATTGGGAACGGCGGGGCTGTTTTAAACCCGTTAAGAAGAGAGCCGAAGCCGATACCTATGTTGTCGCTATTCCGCCTCCCAATGTAACCGGTGTACTCCACATGGGGCACGGTTTGAATAACGTATTACAGGATGTCATGGTGCGCTATCATCGTATGAAGGGCGATGAAACACTCTGGATTCCCGGTACCGATCATGCCGGCATTGCGACGCAGAATATTGTTGAGCGGCAGCTGAAAGCAGAGGGAAAGTCACGGCGCGATCTGGGACGTGAGGCATTTCTTGAAAAAACATGGCAAGTAAAAGAAAAGCACCATGCAATTATCACCAAACAGCTGCGTAAACTCGGTGCTTCTGTCGATTGGGAACGGGAACGTTTTACCATGGATGAAGGGCTTTCTCATGCAGTACGAAGGGTCTTTGTTTCATTATATGAACGCGGACTTATTTACCGCGGTAATTATCTGGTCAACTGGTGCCCCTCCTGCGGTACAGCGCTTGCAGACGATGAAGTAGATCATGAAGAGACCAAAGGCGGAATGTATCATATTCTCTATCCGCTTGCCGATGAGGTGGGAAACCCCTCCAGCTCGGAGTATATTGAAATAGCAACAACCCGTCCCGAAACCCTCTTGGGCGATACGGCTGTTGCCGTACACCCGGAAGACCCACGCTATACCCATTTAGTTGGAAAAAAGCTGGTACTTCCCCTTACCGGACGCTGTATTCCGATTGTTGCAGACAGTTATGTTGATAAAGAGTTCGGGACGGGTGCGGTAAAAATCACCCCTGCCCACGACCCCAACGACTGGGAAGTCGGCAAGCGGCATCAGCTTGAGGTTATCAATATATTGAATCCCGACGGCACACTCAATGCGTCCGTGCCGGAAAAATACCGCGGGATGACCACCAAGGCTGCCCGTGAAGCGGTTATCGCCGACTTGGAGGCACTCGGTTTATTCAAACAAAAAGAAGCAATTAAACATGCGGTAGGACATTGCTACCGCTGTCATACGGTAGTAGAACCATACCTTTCCGAACAATGGTTTGTGAAAATGCAGCCGCTTGCCGACAAAGCGCTTGCCGCATGGAAAAAAGGCGAACTGGTGTTCTATCCGCAAAAATGGGAAAATACCTACAGCCACTGGATGGAAAACATCCGCGACTGGTGTATTTCACGGCAGCTGTGGTGGGGACACCGGATTCCGGTCTGGTATTGTCAAGATTGCGGTAAGATGGCAGTTTCGGTAGCAGAAGTAACCGAATGCCCGCATTGTAAAAGCGCTCATTTGAAGCAAGATAACGATGTGCTTGATACATGGTTTTCCAGCTGGCTTTGGCCCTTTTCCACGCTCGGCTGGCCGGAAAAGACTGAGGATTTGCAGCATTACTACCCGACTTCTGCCGTGATTACGGGGCATGACATTATCTTTTTCTGGGTTTCCCGTATGATTATGGCAGCGCTTGAGTTTACCGGCACCGTACCGTTCCGGGATATTTACCTCCATGGTCTCGTACGCGACAAACAGGGACGCAAAATGTCGAAGTCGCTGGGAAATGGTATTGACCCGCTCGGTGTTATCGACGAATACGGTGCAGATGCCCTCAAGTTTACCCTCGCCTTTATGTGCACACAGGGACAGGATATCCTCATAGATAACGAATCATTTAAACTCGGCTCCCGGTTTGCGAATAAAATCTGGAATGCCTCGCGGTATATCCTCGGAAACCTTGAAGGACGGAAAATTGTTTCTGTTGCAGCATCTGAACTAACTGAGCTTGACCGCTGGATTTATCATACACTGAACGAAACAGTGAAAAGCGTAAGAGCAGCCTTTGAAGGTTACCGCTATAATGAAGCTGCGCAGAACGTCTATGAATTTTTCTGGAATAACTTTTGCGATTGGTATGTTGAAGGCACAAAACTTTCATATAAAAACGGTGATGAAGCAGAGAAAAACCGTATAACATCTGTGCTGCTTGCCGTACTTGAAGAGTCTTTGCGGCTCCTGCATCCGCTCTTACCCTTTGTAACTGAAGAAATATACCGAAAGATTCCCGAATCCTGTGCAGCCGGCGCAAAACGCCGTGCAGATATATTGACAATCGCCGACTATCCTGTATACTACGCTGAACGTGTTGCCCCTGAGGCTGCAGGGCGCTTTAATGCTCTGCAGGAGATTGTACGCCTTATCCGAGCACTCAGAGCAGAATGCGGTATTGACCCGCAGCTGAAACTCCGCATTGCGCTGTATATTGAACCGAACGCCCCTGCTGCGGCAGCACATGAAAATATTGATTTGATTAAACTGCTTGCCGGTATTGCAGAGATTACTTTTATTGACACTCCCTCCGGCAAACCTGCAAATGCCATCGGGACAATAGGCATCGGTTTTGAAGCCTTTATTATTACCGGCGCTGAAGTTGACCGCAGTCAGCTGACAGTACGCTTTACAAAAGAGCTTGAAAAAGAGAGACAGAACCTATCCCGCTTGACAACAAAACTTGCCAACACGAATTTTACCGCTCATGCGCCTGCTGAGGTTATAGCAGCAGAACAGGAGAAACTGCATGAAGCAGAGCGGCGCATTGAAAAATTTACCCTCTATTTAGAGGACTTAATATAATCAAGATACGGAGATTATTCGTGTCAATACTGAGGAGGAACTAAGAAATGGAAAAACATGAAGTGGCCCTTTTAAAAGGGATGTATCTTGCCCCGTATATTCACTTAGCAACCAGCCTCCGCGGGAAAGCTCGGCATGCAGGCGGCAATATGTTTCGACACCAGCTCGATACTATGGCAACGCTCATTGATTACGGCTATATTGATAGTATCTTATTAAAAGCCTCGATCATTCATGATGTCCTGGAAGATGTTCCTGACTTCAACGTCAATGAATTGCTTTCCATCGACTCTGAATCACCGGCTGTATATCAGTTGGTAATGGAAGTTACCCGCCGTCCAGGACAAGTAAAAACGGATTATCTCAAGCAGGTGCTCAAAAATGGTTCTCAGAGAGCAAAGGTACTTAAATGTGCAGACCGCATCAGCAATATGATCAGTCTCGGCTTTGTTAATGATCCCAAATTTATCGCCCGCTACTGTGAAGAAACGGAAGTGTATATTTTCCCCATTGCCTTGGCAGTTAATTATGATATGTTCGATGAGCTGCTCAACCTGGTCATATCCCGGCAGCAGTATTTAGCGGACTATGAATTTCTCCATCAGCACCGCGATGAACTGCAAGCAAAAGAGAATAGGGCATCTCTAAAAACTCGGTTAGATTTTTAGAGATGCCCGACGAGTTTTAATTTAAGTCTTTATATTGTAATGACTTAAATTAAAACATCGCAAAAAATCTAAGGAAAACCTCTAAAAACTGAAGTTTTTAGAGGTTCCCAACAGTATAAAATAGCGGATATGCCCTTTAAAACCGCTGCGCTCTTTGGCGTTTGAGCGATTAACTGTTAAAACAAAACTGCTCAGACGCGAAGAACGCAGAGAAAACAACAAAGGCAATCCCTCCGCCCTCCCCTTTCAAAAACACGTTTGTGCATCTGCAGGTGTGCTAATCATAAATTGCCAAGAGACAAAGGACATAGAGGAAACCAACAGCAGACCGCCTGAAACCCTTTGAAAAAACCTTGAGTCGATTTTAGTCTCCACAGTTGCATTAAACCTCAGAGAAACCTGCGAAAACAATGGAACTTTGCAATAAGCAAAGTCGCGATGTGCTTATATTTTTATATCGTTCATAATAATTAAAAAGGACAAGCAGCCCCGCCGCCTCATTAAGGAGCGAGACGGCAAGTTTTTAAGACAGCAGACTACTAATCGTCATCGAAGTCATCGTCAAAATCGTCATCATCGAAGTCATCGTCAAAATCGTCAT
>NZ_JBQNBW010000103.1:0-4680 GCF_052169735.1 Treponema sp. | reverse complement strand
CCCTTTGGTCATAACAGACAGGATGTCCATTTCAAAACCGCCACGGACGGCGGTGTTTCCATGTAATAGCGACGTTTTTGCACAGCAAAAACTCGCGTTCAAAAATTGACAGGGAGGTCAATTTTTGAACTTGCCACGGATGGCGGTGGTTCCACGCAGAAGCGAGTTCGTTTGCGAACTCGCAGCCCAAAAATGGACAAGGATGTCCATTTCAGCACCGCCACGGATGGCGGTGGTTCTATGCAGAAGCGAGTTCGTTTGCGAACTCGTAGCCCAAGAATGTACAGGACGTACATTCTTGGGCGAGGGTCGTAGGGGAATTTTTTTCTTTTTATCGAAAAAAAAGAAAAAAATTCCCCTACAAAGGAGTACACAATGAAAAAGCGATTTTCTCTTCGCTACAAACTTATTCTTATCTTCGGGTTATTGATTGCACTTGCTTCGACTATCGAAGGCTTTCTTGCAGTTAGAACTGCGCGCAAGGCCGTAACCGAAAAGGTTGAAGCGCATCTTATTGACAAAGCAGCCGATGTTGCAGAAGTGATTGACGGGCGCATTACTGCTTTTTGGCAGTTTCTTGAAGGGATTGCACGCATGCCCGCATTTCGGGATCCGAATATTTCTTTTACGGAAAAAAGCAAGCTGCTCGATAAAGAGATCGCCTTTAATAATCAAATTCTCGATTTCAATATTGCCGATAGAAACGGAATAGTTTATTCCAGCGATGGTAAAACAACGGATATTTCGAAGCTTGCATGGTATGAAGAATCAAATGGTGGGCAAAAGCATTTTGCAAAGCCATTTATATCGCCTATTTTGCACAAACTCGTTATAGCAGTCATTGTGCCGGTTATAGACGATAACAACAACCATATTGCTTCCTTGGTTGCCCTTATTCAGGGTTTATGGCTCACCGATCAAATAAAAGACATTGTAGTCGGCAAAACTGGGTATGCTTACATTAACGGAGCAGACGGAAGCAATGTAGCAGATCCTGATTCCGAAATAGTACGGTCTATGTGGAATACTATTAAAAAAGCCCAGTCCGATGTCAGCTTGAAATCACTTGCGGAGTTTGAAAAAATCGCGCTTGAAACGGATATATCATCTATAGGCTATTATGAATACAAAGGTGTGAACAAAATAGCTTCGTATGCTAAAATGAAAACTACCGGTTGGACAGTCATTATAGCTGCACCCAAAGATGAATTTATGGGAACGGTACATTCTTTGCAGACCTCAATGATGGGGATCGGGGCGGTTATCTTGGTGATTGCGCTTGTCATTGTGTTTTTCGTTGCTCGTGCAATTATAAAACCGATTAAAACCGTAGTTTCCGCTTTGCGGAATATCGCGCAAGGCGAGGGGGATTTAACGGTTCGCTTGCCGGTTACGGGTAACGACGAGATTACGGATATGTCCGAGTACTTCAACGAAACGATTGCGAAAATAGGTAAGTCGATTCAAGCGGTCGGAATAAACTCCAATACCATGGAAGAAATCGGCGATGAACTTGCGTCCAATATGACTGAAACAGCCAGCGCTGTTAATCAAATCAGCGCCAATATCGACGGGGTGAAGCAGCAGGCAATGACTCAAGCAGCAAGCGTTACCGAGACAGCGGCAACTATCGAAGAAATTGTCCGCACCATTAAGCAGCTGAACAATAGCATCGAAACACAGGCGGCAAGCGTTGCGCAATCGTCTTCCTCCGTAGAGGAAATGGTCGCGAATATTGCCTCTATCGGACAGACCCTCGGAAAAACCGATGAGGTTATTAAAAGTCTTACAGCTGCAACCAGCGACGGCAAAGCCACGCTTGTAACATCTAATACCGTAACACAGAAAATAGCAGAAGAATCCGGCTCGTTGATGGAAGCGTCGAACGTCATCCAACACATTGCTTCGCAGACAAACCTACTGGCGATGAATGCTGCGATTGAAGCTGCTCACGCAGGAGAAGCGGGAAAAGGCTTTGCTGTTGTTGCCGATGAAATCCGTAAACTGGCAGAGGATTCTGCAACACAGGGTAAGGCGATTACAGCAACACTGAAAACCTTGAGCGGAGAAATTGAAACGCTCTCCGCTTCATCCAAAACGGTAGAAGAAAAGTTTAATGCTATTTTCAGCCTTGCTGAGCAAGTTAAAGAAATGAGTAACCGGCTCACTGAAGCGATGCAGGAACAGGAAAACGGCAGTAAGGAAGTACTGATTGCGATTAAGAGCATCAACACGGTAACGGTAGAAGTTCAAGCAGGTTCGGAAGAAATGCTGAAAGGCGGGGAGGGGGTTGCGGAAGAAATGCAAAAGCTCGATAGCCTTACCCGTATCATCACTGAAAGCATGAACGAGATGGCTTCCGGCGCGGTGCAAATCAACAACGCTGTACAGGAAGTGAACGAAATTACGCAGAAGAATAAGCAGAGTATTCAAAATCTTGCAGAGGAAGTCGGGAAGTTCAAGGTTTAGACGCAAATAGAGCGGTATCTACTGCGTTGCATCCAAGGATGTACATTCGTTGCCGTGTCTCCGCTTTATTTTTGTTCGCGCCTTGTATCTGCTCGCTCTATTTGTGTCTAGGATAATTCTGCAGAATGGACAAGGATGTCCGTGAAACTTGCCGTTAGCAAATGTACTTAGGAGGTACATTTGCTGACGAAGTATATGCACCGTATATTTGCAAAAGACAATATCCTTGTTATACTATCGCTATGAACATTTCACGCAAGTTGCCGATCGGTATACAGAGTTTTAAGGATTTACGGAAAAAGAATTTTCTCTATGTTGATAAAACAGCGTATATAGCTCAATTAAGTATGGCTAATAAAGTCTACTTCCTCAGCCGCCCGCGGAGGTTTGGCAAAAGCCTCTTTCTTTCGACGTTAGCTGCATATTTTCTGGGGCAAAAAGAACTGTTTACAGGCTTGTATCTTGAAAAAGCGGAAGAAGAGCAAGCTGCACAAGAAAATAGAGCTGCATGGGAAGCATATCCGGTGCTGTATTTTGACTTTAATGTCGGAAAATATATCGATCCGGCAACCTTAAATGAGCGGCTGCATGTTATGTTATCTGAAGCGGAGTCTGTATACGGGATTTCGACACCGAAAGAAGAACAACCGTTTTTTGCCTCGCGCTTTGAAAAGCTCTTGAAACGGGCATATCAGCAAACCGGCAAGCAAGCAGTTATTCTTGTCGATGAGTACGATAAACCGCTCTTACAGACGATGGATATGAATGAATCCTTAAACGAAGATTATCGCAATACACTCAAAGCCTTTTACTCGGTGATTAAAACCTGCGACGAATATATCCGCTTTGCCTTTTTAACCGGTGTTACCAAGTTCAGCAAGGTTAGCATTTTTAGCGATCTGAATAACCTCCGGGATCTATCAATGGAAAAACAATATGCCGGTATTTGCGGTATCACCCAGACAGAGCTGGAAACAAACTTTCAGCCGGAAATACAAATCCTTGCCGACGAGCAACAGATGGACTATCAGCAAGCACTTGCTGACCTTAAGCAATGGTATGACGGATATCGGTTCCATCCGGCGGGTGTCGGTCTGTATAATCCGTTCAGTGTCTTGAATGCCTTTGCTAAAAAAGAAATCAGAAGTTACTGGTTCGGTACCGGCACCCCGACTTTTTTAGTCAACTATCTCAAAGAATCCCGGTATTTTATTCCAGACTTAGACGGCAATGTAGAGCTCACTGAATCAGGGTTGGAAACCTATCGGGCTGTAGCAGAAGATGCCTTACCTATTCTGTTTCAATCAGGATATTTAACGATTAAGGGCTATATCAAAGAAGCCCGGATATACCGGCTCGGTTTTCCGAATAATGAGGTGCGATACGGCTTTTTAGAGAATCTGCTGCCTGCATATTCAGGGCTATCGCTGGGTGATACTGGAAAATCAGTGTGGAAGTTTGTTCAAGATGTGCGCAAAGGGGAAGTTGACTCTTTTATGGAGCGGATACAGTCAATTATCGCAGGCATTCCGTATGATAACTTCACTGGAGAAACGCTGAAACTGCGTGAACAGAACTACCAGGCGGCTGTGTACCTGATCTTTGCGCTCATGGGGCAGTTTGTGCAGACGGAAGTATATTGTAGTACTGGCAGAGCTGACTGTATTGTGAGAACAGCAGACACGATCTACATTTTCGAGTTTAAGCTGAGCGGCAACGGCAGTGCGGAAGAGGCACTCGATCAAATCAAAAAGAATACCTATGCCACAAAGTATAAGATGGACGGAAAAAAGATTGTACTGATTGGAAGCAGCTTTGATGAAAATACCAGAACTATCAAGGAATGGGCGATAGATAATGGGTAATTGTACTGATACGATATCATTTATCCAAGGAATATCACGAGGTTTCCATCAAAAAGCACTCGAAACGGCAAAAAATCTTCTACAGTTCGGACTATCCGTTGAAAATATCGCAAAAGCAACCGGTCTTTCTCAAGAAGATGTCAGGGAACTTTATTCATAATGCAGAATACATACATCATTTTTTTCTTGCAGATTTTGCTTTTTCGTGCTATAATTAAGCCCATGCTGATTTTACCATCAGATACCGGTTTTAGCCGATATTCGTGATAAATCCGCATAAAATCTATTCTTTTTTTAGAGAAAGAGGCTTGACAGTTATGAAAAATTCGTATATTGTACCCCCCCC
>NZ_JBQNBW010000102.1:0-4907 GCF_052169735.1 Treponema sp. | reverse complement strand
GGTGAACCGTTTCTTTTCTCCTTTTTTGGGGCATTTTATTTTACAACTTACCGCCTGTTCGGCAAAGCAGTTGGAAACCTCTAAAAATGTCAGTTTTTTAAGCGGTTTTCCATTTTTCTCATTACATTAAGCATTAAAAACAATCCGATTATAATCATTGTAAAATCTACAATAGGTTCCGCCCACCAAACAGCTGACACTCCGAATAATTTCGGCAACAGAAGTATCGCCGGAACAAATAATATCAATTGTCTCAACAGTACAATGATCCCTGCTTTTTTACCATCTCCAATGGATTGGAAAAAGGTCAATGTCATAATCATAATTCCATATAAAATAAATGTGGAATAAAACATCTTAAAGTTTTTAACACCGGCTTCAATAATCTCATGTCTTACACTGAATAACGACAGTAATGTATCGGAACAAAACATTGACGGTATCCACGAAGCTGCCGCAAGAATAGTTGCTCCATACATAAAAATCTTCATCGTATCTTTTACTCGCCCGTATTGCTTTGCTCCGAAATTTGCTCCTATAACAGGCTGCAATCCTTGACTCATTCCCCACAACGGAATAAATGAAAACATATATAATCTCATTGTTGCAGACATCAAAATTCCCCAGTTATCTCCGCCATATACAAAGGCTTGCTTAAATAAAAATGTTTGCTGTACCGCAAATAAAATTTGCATCATCATTGCCGAACTGCCGATACTAAACATTTCACGGTAAATCACCTTGTACTTTTTGATTTTATGGATTTTCACAAATGAACTCTTCTTTGAAAAATAGTGAAATGTTAATAAAGCTTGTACGATTTGAGATAATACGGTTGCGATAGCAGCTCCTTCAATAGCATACTCTCCCATGAGCTTCATAAGAATAGGGTCTAAAATAATATTGAGTATGGCTCCCGTTCCCATAATCATCATTGATTGTTTTAATGCTCCTTCGCCGCGCATTGTCATATTACCTGCTTGAGCGAAGTTAACAAATAGAGATCCAAAGAACACAACCCGCAAATATCTCACCCCCAGCTCTTTGATATTTCCTTTAGCGCCAACCATGTCTAAAAAATAAGGTGCGAATATCAAACCTGCTATTGTGATAATTGCAGAAAATAAAATGACCCAATAACAAAAATTACCGAATATTTTATCTATTGTTTCTTTATCACCCTTACCGATAGCTCGTGATACTATCGATGCACTGCCTACGCCTATCAAAGCCGATATTCCGCCATTTATAATTGTCAAGGACATAGATACACTAATTGCCGACATCGCATAGTCCCCAATAAGGCGCCCTGCAAATATCCCATCCATAAACGGGTACAGGCCGATAACCAGCATTCCGATTATTCCCGGGATGGCTAACTTGAATAACAATTCTTTAGGACTTTTAGTTAATAGCTGTGTTTTCATATCTTGTTTCATCGTAATTCACCTCTTCCTATTGGTTTAGTTATTTTTTTCAAGATCAATAATGTATTGTATTATTGTTTCTTTTATGTACTTCTTATGAGCGTCAAAAGAATTCCGTGCATTAAGCACTTCCGAACTCACTATTAAACTATTAATGTAATGAACTAAAAAGCCATCCTTAAAAATATGTGCCGTAATTCCCAGTTTCTTTGCAATGAGATCAAGCTCTTTAGTTGTATGCAATTTTAGTTCTTGATATAAATCTTCCAAATCCCGATTATAGTTTTTTGCTTGCAAAAGAAGTGCGTACAGCTTCATTAAATCGGTTTTCGCTAATGCCTTACTTGTTAAAATATCACCCATTTGCTGATATTTATCTTTGCTCCGATTATGCGCTAAATATTCAGTTATCAAGCTATTTCTGTATTCATTTCCATCAAGCATTAAGTCTTTAAGCATTTCAGTTGTACTTGCATAATGATGATACACGCCGCCTCTACTCATACCTATTTCCGTAATGACATCTTCCATTGTTGTATTCTGAAAGCCTTTATTTAAAAAGCATTTTTTTGCGGCTTCTCGAATTTCTCTTTTTCTCATCTGTCCAACTTTTTGTTTTTCTTCTTTCAACAAAGTTTCCTCCCCATTTTTATATTAAGATAAAAAACCGACAATAATGTCGGTTTTTAATATAGCGTTATTATCAAGTAATATCAAGTAAAAAAAACACTTTTGCAAAAAATTTGAGGAAAACCTCTAAAAATTAAGTTTCTAGAGATTCCCGCATGTTTTTCGGGGTACCGTGAATAGCTCCTCGCAGGGGCTTTACTGTTTTTGTAAAGCGTGTAATACTTTAAGGAAATGACATCCCACACATTAGAAGTTTTAGAATTTTTCAGAATTGCAGAAATTATTGCAGGCTATTGCCGGTTACCGGAAGCTCATACGCTGTGTTTACAAAAACATCCTTCCATAGATGCTGAGAAAATTGCCGAGGCAAAAAAATTAGGGCGTGATATTCTCTCTTTTTTGCAGAAGGATGAGCAGCTGCCGATTAAAAACCTTCCGCCGATTGAGCCTGTATTAAAGCAGCTGCCTGCATCAGGACTCTGTCTTAGTATAGAAGAATTGTACGCAGCCGGACTTTTAGCGCTGCAAATAGGAGAGCTGAAAGCGTGGGCGGTACAAAAAGAACAGCCGGATAATGCAGCGTGTATGTTGATTGAAGCGATGCCGCCGCTGCCGAAAACGCAGCAGGCAGTGTTCTCGTTTATAGATAAGAACGGAGAGTTATTGGATATTCCCGCACTTACGGCAATTAAAAAAAGAATACAGCGTATAGAAACCGATATTGAAAAAACAATGCGCAGTTATTGTACCGATGAGTCTACAAAAACGATGCTGCAAACGCCTGCACCCGTGCTGAGGAACGGGAGGCAGGTTATTGCCATACGTTCCAACTTTAAAGGGCGGATCAAAGGAATTATTCATGAATATTCCCAATCGGGGCAAAGTTTCTATCTTGAACCGGAAAGTATTGTACTGAGGAATAATGAACTGATGCGGGCGCATGCGGATTATGAACAAGAGCTGCGCCGTTTACTGCGGAAAATGAGTGCGGAAGTTGCGGAAGAAGCGGATGCGCTTGAACAAGCGCACAAGCTCCTTTTGGAGCTTGACTGCGCCGCCGCCGCTGCTCAGTGGGCACATCAAAAAAATGGCGTGTTTGTCTGTGATAGCGGAACAGCGCAAACTTTTTGCCTGGAGGCGGCGCGGCATCCGCTTCTTGGAGAATCCGCCGTGCCCATTGATCTCAGGTTGTCGGAAGACGAGCGGATATTGATTATCACCGGACCGAATACCGGCGGTAAGACCGTAAGCTTAAAAACCGCTGCACTGTTTGTGCTGATGAACCAAACAGGCTGGCCGGTACTCGCCGGAGAGGCAACACGGCTGCCGCTGTTCCGGTATGTCGGCTGCGCTATCGGTGATGAACAGTCGCTCGACCAGTCTCTTTCTACATTTTCTGCTTATATGCAGGCGGTTGCTACTCTTTTAGCAGCTGCTGATCAAGATAGTTTGATTCTCCTCGATGAATTAGGCAGCGGAACCGATCCTCAGGAAGGAGGAGCACTTGCTATGGCGATTTTAGATGAGCTCCTGACCCGTCATGCACGGGTTTTTGTCACAAGCCATCACGGAGTTCTAAAAAACTATGGCTATCGTAAAAAAGGCTGTATAAATGCTTCCGTCTCTTTTGATGAGCAAACATTTCGTCCTTCTTACCGCATTATGATGGGGATTCCGGGTGAAAGCCGTGCCGTCGATATTGCAGAAAAAAACGGTCTAAGCCCGGCTGTTATCCGTTCTGCCCGTGCGTATATGGCTGACAGCTCTGCTGATGCAGCAGCCCTTATCAAGGGATTGATGGAAAAACATGCGCAGCTTGCCGTATTTGAACAGGAAAAAGCAGAAACGGAACGGGTTCTCAAGGAAAAGCAGCGCCGCTGCGATTTAACAGCCTTAAAGCTCCGTCAAAAAGAATTAGTCCTCCGCGCTCAAGGGTATAAGCGCTTAGATGATTTGTTTGAGCAAAAACGTAATGAGCTTGAAAATCTCGTGCGGGAAATTCAGGAAGGGGCGCTGACGCATGAGAAAACCGGTAAGCTCAAGCAATTTTTTGCGGATTTTGAACAGCTCCTTGCAAAAGAGCACTCTCAGATAAGCTCCGAAGAACAAGACATTGCGGCGCTGCAGCAAGATTATCGGAAACAAGAGTCGGCGCCGGCTGCTCAGCCCGGCACAGCAGCTGTCCTTGCAGAAGGGGTAGAGGTATTTATTCCCCATCTCCATCGGCGCGGCATTATTGTAAGAAAAGAAAAGAAGAACTGGCTGGTAGCGGTTGATACAATGAAGATGACCTTTCCCGCCGATAAACTTGAACCGCTTGCTGCTCAAACTTCGGTACAGCTGCGGACTCCGCAGGTAGTGGTAGAAGCAGAGCTGCATAAGGAAAGCCGCCCCGAATTTGAGCTGCGGCTGCTTGGAATGCGGCTGGATGAGGCTGAAAAGCATCTGCAAAATCAGCTTGATCTTGCACTTATGCATAATATGCAGGAATTTTCGATTGTACATGGAAAAGGAAACGGGGTATTGCAAACCATGGTGCAGGAAAAGCTCTCCGCTGCTCCGTATGTTGCGGAGTTTTTCTTTGCCCGTCCTGAACACGGCGGTACCGGTAAAACGGTAGTGCGGCTGCGGTAAAGTACAATAGACTTATTCGATACCTTGCACTTCCGAACAAGTTTACTAAAGTACAAAAGCCCCTCATACGGAATCCGTATGTGGGCATCTCTAGAAACATCAAGCCTATCGGCTTGTTCTGTAAGGAAATGGTTTATTTTATCCGCTAAAGCGGATTGCGAATCAAGCCTATCGGCTTGTTCTGTAAGGAAATGGTTTATTTTATCCGCTAAAGCG
>NZ_JBQNBW010000101.1:0-4954 GCF_052169735.1 Treponema sp. | reverse complement strand
GGATATTAAAGCAATTCGGTGATTCTGTTCAGAAGATCGTGCAGGCAACCGGTTTAACCGTACAGGAAGTAGAAACACTGAATTAATGATTCATGTGAAGAATGTGCTGCGTTTGTCTTTTTTTGAAAAAAATGGTATATAGTAAACCTGTTCGGAAACTGACATTTCTGAATAGCTTACCTTGAAATGCGATGTTCACGCATCGTGGTATTTGTGCGATTTAGAACTCGTCGACCTACTCGAAAACGCAGTTATCGGATAGGTCTCGTTTTATGCAAAAGGGAGATTTTTATGGGATTACGTGTATATAATACTTTGGGCAATAAGATAGAAGACTTTGCCCCGGTCAATGAAAAAAAAGTAGGTTTTTACGGATGCGGTCCGACGGTGTATAATTATGCCCATATCGGTAACTTACGGGCTTATGTGTTTCAAGATACCCTCGCGCGGCTTTTGCATTTTTTAGGTTACCCGGTAACACATGTTATGAACATAACCGATATCGGGCACCTTTCGGGCGATGCTGATGACGGGGAAGATAAAATGGTAAAAACGGCGAAAGAGCGCGGGCAAAGTGTTCTGGAAATCGCAGACTTTTATACCCAAGCCTTCTTCAAAGATACTGAACGGCTCAATATCCGCCGTCCTGATGTCGTATGCAAGGCTACCGATCACGTAGCTGATATGATTGAACTCATTAAACGGATTGAAGCGAACGGGCACACCTATTCTGCAGGCGGCAATCTCTACTTTGATATTATGACCTTCCCGCATTATGGGGAGCTTGCATCAATTAATCTTGAAGACCTTAAAGCCGGTGCCCGTATTGAAGTAGATGAAAACAAACGGAACCCGCATGACTTTGTGCTCTGGTTTACCAAAAGCAAGTTTGAAAACCAAGCGTTGGTATGGGATTCTCCGTGGGGCAAAGGCTATCCCGGTTGGCATATTGAGTGTTCTGCAATGAGTATGAAATATTTAGGCGAGCAATTTGATATCCACACTGGCGGCATTGACCATATCCGTATTCATCATACCAATGAAATCGCCCAATCGGAAGGCGCTACGGGTAAAAAATGGGTAAAATATTGGCTGCATAACGAGTTTTTGGTGATGAACAAGGGGAAAATGTCCAAATCTTCAGGGGATTTTATCACCTTGGATAAAGTGATTGAGGCTGGCTATGCTCCGCTTGACTACCGTTTTCTGCTGCTCGGCGGACATTACCGCAGCCAGCTGACCTTTTCGTGGGAAGCAATGGATACGGCAAAAAATGCACGGAAAAACCTCGAACAGCGGATTGCCAACCTGTTGACCGATGCAGATACTCTTCCAACACTGCCTGCGGAAGGTATCACAGCGGCAGCGGCATCCTCCATGCTTGGAACCGAAGCAGCCCGCAGATATTTAGCAAACTTTACACAAGCGCTTGAAGAGGATATTTCTACACCGCGGGCGCTTTCTGTTGTACAGCAAGCAGTAAAAGATAAAGAGCTGCCCGTTCCGGAATTGCTTACCTTGCTTGGCATTTTTGATACGGTACTCGGTCTCGATTTAATAGACGAAGCTCAAGCTCTTCATAGTGATGCAGCTATAACCGATAATAAAGAAGAGATCGAACGTTTGGTTGCAGAACGGACAGAGGCAAAAAAGAAAAAAGATTTTAAGCGAGCTGATGCAATCCGTGATGAACTCAAAGCAAAGGGAATTGCTCTGGAAGATACTGCAAACGGTACTATTTGGCGGAAAATGTAACCTTTGGGAGACTCAATTGTTTGATGAGATAGAACCGTTAGATGCACTTTCCGATAAGGATTTTAATACCATTTATGATGCTGCTGTTCCGGCACTGTATAAAGTTGCCTATAATATCATCCGGGAAGAAGATGCAGCTGAAGATATATGCCATGATGCGTTAATTAAGATGACGGAAAAAGAGATGAAATTTCCGTCCTTAAATGATGCAAAGTATTGGCTGATTCGAGTGGTAAAAAATGCAGCATTAAACTATGCTAAACGGAGAGTGCTGGAGCGGAAAGTATATACACGCGCTTTTAAGGAAGACGCCCGAAAGATAGATTCCGGAGAAACGGCACTTTTAAAAGAAGAAACAATCCGGGATGTGCAGCATGCATTGGAACAGCTGCCCGAAAACTTACGGATTGTTTTACAGCTCCGTGAGTATACTGAGTTGAACTATAAGGAGATAGGGCGTATACTTGGTATTAGCGAAGGAAATGTGAAGGTGCGCATTTTCCGGGCGCGGGAGTATTTAGCAAAAGTTATAGGAGATGACAATGTCTACATGCCCTGATAATGACCTGTTGTCGGCATATATTGACGGTGAACTTATTTCCCCATGGAAGGAAACGATAGAACAGCACTTGCAGGAATGCAGTGTCTGTAAAAATATATATAATCGGTATACAGCTGTACAGTGTTGTATACGGACAGCTTCTGCAGAACACCGGCTTGATTCTGCCAAATCATTCGTAAAGCTGTGCGAAAAAAGGGATGCCGTATTAAAAAATAAGCAGCAAACTAAGTACAGACGGCAAAATGCCTCCCTAAAGGATAGCTGGTTCTGCTCTTCTATCCGTGTGCCGTTGCCCGCTGCCGTTGCGGCGCTTCTCCTTTTCGTGCTTATGCCGCTTGTTTTATTTCTAAAAGCAGAGTCTGCACTCACATCTGTTGTAGCCAGCCGATCTTCTTTCATGCCTATTGTTCCGGTTTCACTTGAAAAGCAAAAGCATGTGTTAGAGATGGATTATGGTATCTCGCAGGTAAATGCCGGGTATTCCTGTGCAGTAGCAAACAAAGCGGTGAATGCCAATGATAAACTTTTTACGGTTGGAGAATTTGCGCGGCTCTATTCTAAAAATGAGAATATGTTTGCTCCGGTACAGTCTACGGTAAGCCTTAGGATTTCCTCGCCATCGTTTCCTTTTGCAGCAGGTTATCAACCGCTTTCTTCGGCAGCTAGTACCGGTTCCGCAATCAATACTCGATGAGTTCGTATTTTTCTTATCTTGTAAGAAAGTATCCGCTTGTCCGCTTTCTTCTCTTCTTCCTGATTATCGGCGGTATACTTGCTGCCGTTGTATTTCTTTCGCGTTTTGCAATCCGAAGTAATACCATTGCTGCCGTATCACCCCAAGTAACAGCACCGGGTGAGGTTATAACTATTGTAGGAAAAGACTTTGGAAATCAATCAATACATTCTTGGCTCATGATAGGAAATAATAAACTGCGGTCTGATCGTTGTATCGAATGGACAGACACGAAAATCATATTTGAAGCGCCCGAAACCTTGTCGGAAGACCTGCTTTCCGTTGTTGCAAAAAACAGACAAGGAAATACTGTTATGCTGGTGAACCGGCAGCTTTTACCGATCAATTCAAAGAATGAGGTAAATGAGAGTATTCCCGTTATTGATGTTCTTGATACGGATAGTGCCAATGTAGGTGAGCTTATTTCTATTCACGGCAAAAATTTTGGGCATACCCGCAATAATTCGGTTGTGCTTTTTACCGGAATGCAAAATACCGTTCATATACAAACCGCCGAACAAGTACTAACCGGTGCGGAATGCAATGAAGCCGACTTTGATTATGAGTTCTGGAGCGACCGTGAATTACGAATACGGGTACCCGATGCCGCCGATACCGGTAATATTGTTGTTATTACTGAAGCAGGAATGAGTAATCCTGCTGCATTCCGGTTAAAAAATAAGTACGGCACTAAAACTTACACCGATACCCGGACATACCGCTTAGTTTCTGAAGTAGAAATTTCTGATTTTATTGCAGAAAGCCCGAATACGCTTTTTTTACGCATTCCTATTCCGCAAAAAACTGAGACACAGCGCCTTGTAACAATCAATTCCGTACAACCGGAACCGTTTGTGCCATCCTATCAGGGGGCGAGTATTTACCGGTTTTACAATGTCGATTCCGACACTAAGATTCAGATACGGCAAGAATACAGCGTATCCCGCAGTAAGGTAGAAACAAGTGTAGCTGCCGGATCTTTAAAAAAGACCGGCTATAACAATCCGCTTTTGTATGCCGCATACACTGAAGCCGATGAATTTTTACCCGCTAATGATCCAGCAATCAAAAAGGTTTGTAAACATATTATTGGAAGCGAAGCAAATCCCTATAACAAAGCAAAGCGCATTTATCATTTTTTAACATCAGAAATAACAGCAAGAGAAAGCAGTGCTGCTGATGCCGGTAGATCAATTCTTACAGCTCTTGAGGAGAAAACAGGAGGAGCTTATGATCTCGCCCTGCTGTTTTGCACCATTGCCCGTGCTGCCGGTGTTCCTGCTATCCCAACAGCAGGATTGCTGGTGGATCACAATAAAAAAGCGGTACAGCATTGGTGGGCTGAGTTCTATCTCAATGGATTCGGCTGGGTTCCTGTCGATCCTGCGCTGGCTTCCGGTATTCCTTTTGATACCGGCGCTGCAGATAACAAGCAGTGGTACTTTGGTAATTTAGATGCCTACCATATTGCCTTTTCCCGCGGGCATCAAATCCAAACCCCTATGCAGCCGAACGGAAAAACAACCGAGAAAGTTCGCAGTTATGCTTTCCACTCTATTTGGGAAGAAACAGCTCCAACCATCACCGGCTACAGTGCGCTGTGGCGGCTCCCTAAGATTGCAGGGGTGTACTAAATAGAATGGTAACAAGTCATTATTGTCAAGTACAAAATTCCATAGCAGCTGCTAACCCGAGTTCAAGACTTTGAGGCGGGATATGATGTGTTCCTTCTACTACAATAGAATTTTTCGTACTTTTTATGCCGCTTGCACCGTATATTTCATCAAAAACTGTTTTGTAAGAAAATAACTCATCATTATTGCTAAAAATAGCAAAAGTTGTTTGTCTGATAAGTAAGTAATCAAAATTAGTTTATACAGAAATCCAGTACTTCTTTTCATTAA
>NZ_JBQNBW010000100.1:0-5006 GCF_052169735.1 Treponema sp. | reverse complement strand
CCCCCCCACTACACCACTCTCTTTCACTTTGTCATCCTCCTTCTAGGATAAAGTGTTGTTTTTATGCAGATTTGCTGTAGAAATCAGCCGTATGCTTCTGTTATTCACATAGGGCGGTTTCTATCGGCTTTAATACCCTTGGGCATCCCTAAAAACTTGGTTAGATTTTAGAGGTTCCCTACAGCTTAATGGGCAAATGCGAAAGCATTAAATTCTCTGTATAATAAAATTCGATAGTACTGCTAAAATACAAATGCATTCTCAGCAGCAATTAATGAAACCTGTTCGGAAACTTCGCTTCTGAACAGGTTTCTTTGAAATGCGATGTTCTAAATCGTGCTCGTTAGAACTCGTCTACCTGTTCGAAAACGTAGTTATCGAATATATCTATTATATCACAGAGCAAAAAATTATTTCAACTGCTCTAAAGCAGCCCATGTTGTTCCGGATTGTTACTGCTAACCTTACGCTGGCTGATGTTTTATGCTATACGGAAAACCAATTCAACTTCAAAATCATTTGCTTTATAATGCCAAAAGATAAGGTCGGACGTTTGCGTTACAAAAATCGGGCTTAATGCTGTAAGTTTGTAGAGAAATGAATTTGGATTGAGGCTGTCTTGCCGTAAGTCCATCGTTATTTCATACTGATTGGTATCGTGTTTTCGGCACAGAAAGTAAGCTGTTTCATTGTACTCGGCTCCATTTACGATGAACCGGCGGTCTGCACCGTATAGGAAGGAACCGTTTGCTGCAGGGCTTGAACAAAACGAAAAAATAACGTCGTTTTTAATCTCTCTTCCGTTGATTCGTAGCCGGATCAATTCCGCTGCAGCCCGCTCCGCTGAACTGTTCTGCGCACTGGGCTGAGCTGCTGCCGTACCGCTCGGTACAGTGATCTCCGATTGGGTGCTGCTGCCGGACAAGGCTTTTGCAGTTCCTGCTGTGTTTGATACGTCTGCAGCGGCTATTTGTGCTTGCAGCTTTTCCAATTCTGACAGCAAGCGGCTTAAAAGGGTGCCATCTACTGCTGTATAGCCTGATGCAGCGCCCCCTGCCGGTAATGCAGGTGTGCTTAATCCCTCAGTACCGGAAATACCGCTCTCTCCAAGTGATCCCGCACTGCTGCCGAGTACGTTATTGAGTACACTCTGAAACGATGGAATGCTTCCGCTGTTTTGTGTCAAAGCGGCAAGCGTCCGGGCATTCAACCCATTGAGTAATTTGGACGGCTGTGCCGCTATCCGGCTGGATGCAGCAGAGCGAGTAGCAGCAGCACCGGCGGATGATCCTGCGGAACCAGCAGGGCTGACAGTCCCTGCTGCGGAGCTGTTAGCTGCTGCAGAAGAGTCCGCTGCGGAAGTCCGTTGAACGGTATGTTTTGGAGCAGTAATGCGTTGAAATTGCGGTTTTTGAATTGCAGGAGGCATCGGACGCTGCACTTCTCCATTCGCCCCCACTGCCGGAATCTGAGGAATTGCAGGCATGTCGGGTATGGACATCTGTGTAGAGGGCATTTGCGTATTCTTCGCTCCCGTCTCCGCGGCAAGCGGCGCAGTTGTATATCCTGTGTATAACCATGCGGTAAGACAAAATATGCAGAGTGCAACCGGCAGTTTTGAAAGCGTTGCTTCCAGCTCGCTCAGCCTCGCTTGTAAACTTACTATCGTGCGTTCTATTCGGCGCTTCTCGTTTTCCAGCTTGAGCCGCGGATCTTCATCCTGTTTTTTTGCCTTGAGCGTCTCCCGAACAAGCGCCGGACTGTTTTTGTGTAAAAAAAGCTCTTCTGCTGCGCTGCGTTTTTCAGGATTGGGGATATTTGCCACAACCTTCATCGCTTCGTACCCAAGCTCCGGTTTAACATCAAAGGCATGTATCTTTTCCAGCGTAGAGGCAGAGGTGCGCGGCAAACACAACACCCGGTCAATATAATCCTCATACCGCACCCCAGCCTGCTTACACAGCGTCCGCGCCTGCCCTAAAAGTCTCCCCAGTTCCTTCATCAGCTTACCGTCTTCCGTCATAATCGTTGTCCGGATTGTGTCCGTCAGCTCCAAAAGTTCAGGAGATTCCGCTAGAGCTATGGTATATACCTGTTTTTCTTCCGCTTTTTGTAAAAGCCGATGAAAATAGCTCCAAAAACGCTGGGTATGCACGCGGCCGGAACGGGTTCCATCCAATTCAAAGAGCCGATGATGGGTATATTCGTGGATGGCGGTATACAGGAGTTCATTATCAGTAGAGAAGTTTTTATTGTGGAGAAGAATCTCGTGCGTATCGCATTTATACAGCCCATTCACCTTTTTGCTTACTTTACCGGTAAATGTTACCGAAAAATCCAATTCAGTGTCTTCAATCTGTAATAATAATTCTTTTACTTGATCTTGATTCATCGTTCTCTCTCATTTTGCCATCTCCCAAGCACCGGAATTTGCAAGGCTGACGGCAAGCGCTGCGGCAACCGCTGTTTCAGTCCGCAAAATTCTCTGCCCCATAGTGTATGCACAAAATTGCTGTTCAGTAAATATGCTGCGTTCCGTCTGACTCCAGCCCCGCTCGCTGCCCACCGCAAGCCAAAGCGGCTCACAACCCTGCCATGACAAGGCAGTAAGCGGATAAGATGCCGCAGGGGGGACATCAAGCACAGCCCGTGTGTGTTTACGCCGAATTGACTCCCCGTATCGGGTAAAAAAATGCCGTAAACTATGAGCGCGGTACACCTCCGGAATCATAGTATCACCTGCCTGACAAGCCCCTTCGATTAACAGCCGCTCTACTTCACTCGGCGCTGCAATATCCGCTTGCTGATAGGATTTTTCGCCCAGTTCAGTACCGATAAGATACAAGGCTTCAATCCCAAGTCCCATACTATCCCGTAAAATTCGGCGAAGTTGAATAGGCCGAGGAAATCCTAGGATCAATCTGATATGCGGAAGCGGTCTTTGTTGCGCATCCATATCAGCATCACTGGCGGTAAACCGGGCGGTCAGCTGTTCTTCGGAAAAATCACAGATAACGGCAATTCCTTTCTTCCCATTGATAATACCGGCTTTGAATGCCGATCCGGTATGCAGCTTCAGCACCTTCTTAATATGCTGAAACCGTGCATCAGTTTTGTGAAAACGTACCGTTCCATCAGCAACTTCATCCTTTCGGAGTAAAATAATATTCATCGTAAGTACTGTCTACTTAATAATGCACCGTATTTCTCAATGCAAAGTTGAGAATCACATAAATAGTATAAAAAGCAAAGAGGACGAAGCCTTGTGGGCGGGTGATAACGCTGTTTTTACGGGTAGAACAGAACCTGAACATACCGAGAACCAGTACCATCGTGGGGAATTGCAAGTAATAAAAACCGATGGGAACTCTGATGCCTGCCGGAGTTACTGCAGCTGCAACACCAAGTACAAAGAGCACATTTAAAATATCAGCTCCAATGATATTGCCTGCTGCAAGCTCCCCGTGTCCCTTCCGTACTGCGGTAATTGCGGTAACCAATTCGGGAACGCTTGTGCCGAATGCTACCAGCGTAGCTGCAATGATACTCTGCGGAATACCGATTTTCAGCGCCGAAACTTCTACTGCCGGGATAAGCACCTTTGATGACAGTACTACAACCGCAATACCGGTAACCAACAGCAGCAAGAGCATCCACAGAGGTTTTTGTTCGGTATCATCATTTTTTTCTACGCCGGTATTTTCCTCTGCTGGAGAGCCGTCCATAGCATCCTTTGCCCAGCGGAACGATACATAAAGATAGCAGGCAAGCAGCATAACAAAACCCCAGCCCATCCACTGATAAATTTTTCCTTCTTGTCCGGGAGAAAAGAACGGCAGCGAAACAACCGTTAAAAGAAGCGCTGCAGCAAATTGCACCGTACCTTGCCGGCGGATAAGCCGTTTGTCTACCGGTACGGTACCCAACATAGCGGCAAGTCCGATAATGAGTGCCGTATCTGCGATAATCGATCCGACTGCATTTCCAAGCGCTAATTCGGCATTGCCCTTGATAGCAGCAAGGGTTGAAACCGATGCCTCCGGTAAGGTGGTGCCGAGACTGACAATCGTTGCGCCGATAATCATCTTAGGCATACCCCATTTTAGAGAAAGTGCGACAGCGCTATCAACCAGCCAATCAGCCCCCTTACTCAGGGTAAATAAACTGACAATGAGTACAAGCAAAGAGAGAAACACCGATGAATTTATTAAGAATCCATGTAAAAATGCTTCCATAATATACCTCTGTATTACGATATAGCGGGCATCTTCTCAAACTTGATTCGTGCGGATGGTTAATACTCACAAGCCGCGCCGGGGTTTTGATTTACAAACGGCTGCAAGCAGGTGTTTTTTATACAACAAGCCGAAGAATAGTGCGTTTTAAAGCTGCCCGTTGTTTCCAACACACCTGTGAAGGCTTTAGAAACCGGCTGCAAGGAACTATACCGATTTACCGGCGCTCACGCAATATCTCTCATGTGCGTGTCTGGGGCTAACCCTGTCAGGAAAATTGTGTAAATGGCTGAAAAGTCAAATACAGCGTTACTGTTTATGCCTAATCTTACACAGGATCGTGTTTTATGCTATACTAACGGCATGTTGGAAACTGTACCGGATAACCGTAACTATAAAGACTCCGTTTTTGTCGATCTATTTAGTACCGATGAAAAAGCAAAAGAGCGTTTTTTATCACTGTATAATGCATTACATGGTACAGAGCTGAAAGATACAAAGCAGCTAAAAAATGTTAGACTTGATCAGGTTCTCTATATGTCATTTTATAATGATGTATCTTATCTTGTTGAAAATAAAATCATAGTACTTGCAGAGCATCAAGCGACTATCAATCCTAATATGCCATTGCGCTGCCTTGAGTATGTTAGCCGTCTGTATGAAAAACTCTTTGAATCAAAGGAAAAGTATAGCCGTAAACAGCTGACTATCCCGATACCTGAATTTTATGTTTTTTACAACGGCAAAGAGCCGTATTCGCGGGAAATAACA
>NZ_JBQNBW010000099.1:0-5485 GCF_052169735.1 Treponema sp. | reverse complement strand
CGCTTCTTCCGCCGTTGCCGCACTCATGAGCTTAAACTCAAAGATATATACACAGTCTGCGGTTCGCACAACTAAATCAGCTCTGCCTTTTGCCGTATGCGATTCAAGGTCTACATGATAGCCCATCAGTGTAAAGATGATATAAAACGCAATTTGATAATCACGTTCCCGCATTGCATGATGAGCCTTTGCTGCGGTACTATACGGAATACCGGCACAGGCCGTGTACATCCGTTTCATAAACATATCTATATCACCCTTGCGAAGGTCTAAAATAAAATCTTTTGTATAGAGTCCCGATTCATTTTTGTTCAGCGCCATAAAAGCCGGTGTAAGATTATGAAAAAAGCCTTGTTTTACTTCTTTGTTGGGAAAACAGAGCGTGTATGTATTAAACTCTTCGTTATAGCTTTGTATGGTTAAGTAGCCTGCCTGAAAGAATACCGGTGTGGGGTTTTCAGCATTCGGGCGGTAGTCCGATAAGCTATCCCTACTCATTTCTGCATGTTCGGTAATGTCCCGTATATCATACGTGCCGGCTTTGAGTAAATCAATTAAAAACGTCGGGGTACCGGTTGCAAACCAGTACGAGCCGAACTCGCAGGAAGCAAAACAATGTAACAGGCTCCATGGATTATATACATGCATACCTTTGTGATGAAACAAATACCCGTCATAGTTTTCTTTTAATCGCCTCAGGATTTCTGCTGAGTCTGTTTCATAGTTTTCTGCCAGTGCCTGTATTTCAGGCATGAATGTTGCTTCCAGCTCTGCTTGCGTGATGCCGCACAATTCAGCATACTGTTTTTCAAGAGAGATGTCGTACAGGTTATTGAGGTCGCTAAAGATGCTTACTTTACTAAACTTGGTAACGCCGGTTAAAAAGGCAAAGCGGATAGCCGCATCACAGGACTTTAACACACCGTAAAAGCCTTTTAGGATAGTACGGTAGGTGTCATGCAATGCGGGATTATCGGACATGGTTTCAAGCAGCGGTTTGTCGTATTCATCTACAAGAATGACTACTTGCGTACCGGTTTTTTCGTATGCTCGTTGAATAATACCTTTGAAACGTTCTGAGGGGAGGATTTCAGACTCTCTTTTATCGTATAGGTCTTCCCAGATACATAATTGATTGTGTAAAAGCCCCTCTAAATCTTCCCGTGTTTCGTATTTTGAGGGATTAAAATCCAAATAGAGTACAGGGTATACTTGCCAAGGATGTTCCTGCTGTGCCTCCCATTCAGCAATTTTTAAGCCGGTGAACAGCTCTTTTTGTCCAAGAAAATAGGCAGCAAGTGTAGAAAGAAATAAACTTTTACCAAATCGGCGCGGCCGGCTTAAAAAGCAAATCTTTCGATTTTCTACGAGGGTTCCTATCCATTCGGTTTTATCGATATATAAAAACTCTTTTTTCCGTAAATCTTCAAAACTCTGTAAGCTAAGCGGCAGTTTTCTTTTGGCAGTACTCATGCTATTAGTGTAACACGAAGGCAGGGATTGAGCAATGATGGCAGTCAGGGTGTCTGTGTTGCTTTATTGGGAACCTCTAAAACGGAAGTTTTTAGAGGTTCCCTACAGCAATAATCGTAAAAGCTCACTGTAAATACTTTTCCCAATCGCGCCAGCTTACGTAGGAAGTACCGTTGATGTCCATACTCATATCGGATAAATAAAACACTGCATTTTTTGCCGTTTCATCATTCAACAGCTGCAAATATTTGTTTGTGCTGCGCGACTGCTTTGCATCCGGGGTATTGGAACTTTTTATCTCAATCGCAAAAGTACGGTTCCAATCCGCAATCGTATCTACCTCCAACCCCTTGCTGTCTCTAAAAAAGGTCAGATTCGCTTTTTTGCCTTGATTCATGCGATATTTCAGTAATTCTGAAACGGCAAAGGTCTCAACCGCTGCTCCCTTGTATCTACTCAAGAGCAAATCCTCTTTTGTCTCCAGCCGTAAAAGATGACACAGCAGCCCAGAATCAACAAAATAGAGCTTCGGCGTTTTTACGATACTTCTTCCAAGATTATTGGTGTTCGGTTCAAGGAAGTGGATAATAAACGAAGCCTCTAAAATAGAAAGCCAGCTCTTTACCGTCGGTGCGGAAATGCCGGTATCCCGCGCAATGCTGTCCATAGAAAGCAGCTGCCCGCTCTGCACTGCGCAGATTTGAACAAACTTCTTAAATAGCGAAATATTACCGGAATTAATCTGATCCCGTATGTCCAAGTCCAAGTAGGTATCGATATAATTTTCATACCAATCCTCCGGAATAAAATGCCGGGCAGTATCATAGAGGGGCGGATATTGACCCGAAAAAATCAGCGTATACGGATTGTCCGGCAGCACACCGCCCGTCTGTAACTCGTGAATAGAAAACGGCAACAGCTTCAAAAACGCCGCCCGTCCAGCCAAACTGTCCGTCATATTTGCTTTTAACCGGAGCTGACTGGAACCCGTTACGATAAACGTTCCCGGAGCGCTGTGTTCCTTATCCACATGCAGTTTTATCGCATCAAAGATTTCCGGTACTTTCTGCGCCTCATCAATTACAGCTCCATCGGGAAACGCCATGATAAAGTCATTCGGATTCGACGCTGCAAGATTCCGCATCGTCCGGTCATCAAACGTCACATATTTTTTATCAGGGAAAACCGCTTTTGCCAGTGTTGATTTCCCGCTCTGCCGTGGCCCGGTTATACCAATCACAGGAAACTGAGAAGCCAACCGCCGCAACGCCTCTTCCGCTGTCCTTTTAACCATATCGCCGCTCCTTTTTTAATCCGACTACGAGTAAACCTGTTTGCCTTTTCTGTTACTGAAGAGGTACAGCATTGATGGTAATAATCAAAAGTATACTATGGTAAAATCATAAAGTCAATATAGGTAATAATCTAAAGTTTTATATAGTAATAATCTAAAGTTTTATACGGTGATAATATAAAGTTTTGTTTTTATCAGGAGGTTTCCCTCATCCCCTTGACACCCACCCCAATCGGTTGTATGTTTATATGCGTTAGCTAACACTGTACACCAAAGAAGGAATCCATGCCGAGAGATAAAACCGCCAATCATATAAAAATTATAGCCGCAGCAAAATCCGAATTTATGGAGATGGGCTTTGATAAGTCTTCCATGCGGAGCATTGCTGAACGCTGCGGTATGACGGCTGCGGGAATATATCGGCATTGTGTGGATAAAGCAGATCTCTTTGATCAAATTGTCGCTCCTGCGGTGGATCGCATAAACGCTTGGTTGGATGCGCACGTTGCGCGGTATGTGAATGCAGTTCATCACGAAGAACGTATACAGTGGCGTGATTCTGAAATCGATATGATGCGCGAGATAATCTATCCGAATATGGAAGAATATCATCTATTGCTGGCAAAATCGCAGGGGAGTAAGTACGAGCATTTTCTCCACGATCTTACAGAGGGACAGCAAGCGCAGCTTTTACAATATATGCCGATGCTTAAAGCGCAAGGCTACGCGGTGAGGGACGTTACTCCAAAGGAGCTGCATCTTTTGCTTTCAGCATATACGACCGCTCTCTTTGAACCGGTTATCCATAATTACAGCGTGGAAGAAGCACTCCGCTGCTTAACAACGGTAGAGACATTCTTTGTTCCGGGCTGGAAGCAGTTGTTCGGGTTTTAGAGATTTTCAATAGATAGGTACTTCTAAAAACATAACCGCCAAGACGCAACGAGTACAGAAGAATCACCCAGGAGGCAGCTAACTTAATACCCTCCCAAGACCTTTGCGTCCTCTGCGGTGAGTAATTGAAAGTTACAGTTTTTTAGAAGTTCCCGTAAGGAGAATTGCTTATGAAGGAAAAAGAAAAAAGTCCTTCGCCTATCGCGTGGGCTTTGGGACAAACAGGGGAACACAAAGGACAATATGTTTTGAGTGTTATCCTCGCAGTCATCGGCGTGGCCTTTTCCATCGCACCGTATTTTGTTGTTGCCGGCATCGTACATGGTTTGATGGGCGGAAACAAAGACCTATCATATTATATGATACGTTGTCTGATTATCGCAGCGTTCTGGTTTTGCCGTGTACTGTTTCATGCGCTTAGCACATCGACAAGTCATAGAGCAACGTTTGCGGTGCTCGCTGAAATCAGAAAACGCTGCACGGAAAAACTGACAAGAATGCCGCTGGGGGCGGTGCTGGAGCAAAGTTCCGGGGCGCTCAAGAATACACTCATCGAACGTATCGACAGCATTAAAACAACACTTGCGCATATCGTTCCGGAGTTCACCGCAAATTTACTAATCCCCGCCATCATTTTGATCTACATTTTTACCATTGACTGGCGTATGGGGCTGGCATCGCTTGCAACAATACCGGTGGGCTTTTTCTGTTACGGTCTTATGATGAAGGGCAGTCCTCAATTTTATCAACGCACGGTTACAGCCACCAAAGCACTCAATGATACGGCGGTTGAATATATCGGCGGTATTCAAGTCATCAAGGTTTTCGGAAATACAAAAAGTTCCTACGACCGCTTCGTGCATGATGCGTATGAAGCCGCTCACAGCTATATCGATTGGATGCGCTCCTGTATTCTCACCTTTACATTCGCCACGGTAATCATGCCCGCCACAATGGTTTCCGTGCTCCCCATCGGCGGTCTGTTGGTAAAAGGCGGCTCTCTTTCTCCTCAGAATCTCGTAACAATCATTATTCTGTCTGTCGGCATTATCACACCGCTTATAACCTTGATGAGTTATTTCGACGACTTTCGAACGATGGGAACCATCTTCGGTGAAGTTCAAAGTATTCTGTACGCGCCGGAAATGGAGCGCCCTGTAGACGGAACTGTTCCAAAAGAAAACACATTGAAACTGCAAGATGTTCATTTTTCGTATAAGGAAAAGGAAGTGCTTCACGGCATTTCTATGGAAATCCCGGAGGGCAGCTTTATTGCGCTGGTCGGTCCTTCCGGCAGCGGAAAGAGTACCATTGCGCGCCTCATCGCTTCGCTTTGGGATGTGAGCAGCGGCTCAATTTTGCTGGGAGATACGGACATTCGTGAAATTCCGCAAGAAGCATATTCGGATAAGATCGCCTTTGTCTCGCAGGATAATTATCTATTCAACATGACGGTCAGGGAAAATATCCGCATTGGACGGGCGGATGCAACTGATGCGGAAGTGGAGGAAGCGGTAAGACAAAGCGGTTGTCATGAATTCATTTTGGAGCTGGAGCACGGTTACGATACCGTGGTAGGCACTTCCGGCGGGCATCTTTCCGGCGGCGAGCGGCAGCGTATTTCCATTGCCAGAGCAATGCTGAAAGCGGCGCCTATTATCATTTTGGATGAGGCAACCGCCTACACCGATCCTGAAAACGAGGCGGTTATTCAGCGCTCTATCTCTAAGCTGACGGAGGGGAAGACGCTCATCGTGATTGCGCACCGGCTCTCGACGATTACTGCTGCCGATTGTATTTATGTCATTAAAGACGGCGCCGTTG
>NZ_JBQNBW010000098.1:0-5870 GCF_052169735.1 Treponema sp. | reverse complement strand
GCGACGGAGGAGATGCGAAGGATAAAACGCATGAAGTAAAGAAGAAGCAAGCGAACGGGTACGGTTTATACGATATGAGCGGAAACGTCTGGGAATGGTGCTGGGATTGGTACGACGATAATACGTCTGACGGGGGACAGGATCCGACCGGTGCTGCTTCCGGTTTTAGCCGTGTCGCTCGCGGCGGCTGCTGGTCCGATTACGCGTTGTACTGCGTCGTCGGTGTTCGGGTCGACAGCATCCCCATCCTCAGCATCATCAATTTTGGCTTGCGTATAGCATGCAGTGTTGGGCGGTAATGGGTATATTCTAATTGGTAATGGATTATTTGTAATTGGGAATTAAAGTGACATACGTACGGTGTACGGTAATTACACATTACACATTACTAATTACACATTGAATGAAGGGTGAAACAGTAAATGAATGAAAACAGAATAAAAATGTTAAGAGAAGAAAATATTAACAAAGCGCTTTTTAAGCTTGGTATTCCTATGGTTATCAGCTTGTTAGTAGCCGCCTTATATAACGTGGTAGACACATATTTTGTATCAGGGCTTGGAAAGCAGGCGGTTGCCGCGGTTTCGGTTGCATTTCCAATTCAACTTATTTTTTTAGGTATAGGACTCACCTTTGGAGCAGGGGCAGGTTCCTATATATCACGGTTATTAGGCGGAAATAATAAAAAAGAAGCGGATATTGTCGCTACGGTTGCTTTATTTTCCAGTGCGATTTTAGGAATAATAACGGCCATCGCATTATTTTGCGGTTTAGATAGCGTGTTGAAGTTTATGGGCGCAATCCCGTCCATTATGAAACTTTCCAAATCTTATACCGGCATTTTCATACTAGGCGGTATTTTAGGCACAATAAACGTTACGCTTGGAAATGTAGCTGTTGCACAAGGCGCTGCTCACATTTCTTTAAAAGCAATGATGATAGGCTCTCTGTCAAATATGATTTTAGATCCGATATTCATATTTTGGCTCAATTGGGGAGTAAAGGGCGCTGCTATTGCAACATTAATAGCGAGAGCTATAACAAGTCTTATGTACGTTATGTACTTTATCGGAGATAAAAATTTAATTGAAATAAAAGTGTCTTACTTCAAACCTACTCTTACGATGTATCACGAGATATTGAAGATAGGAATTTCCCTGTTGCTGCTGCAAATCTTGCAAACCATATCTATAAGTAAAATATCTTCCGCGGCTTCTCTGTATGGTGAAGGAGCAATTGCTGCAATGGGAATAGTTCTGAGAATTGTAACACTGGGAGCGAATGTCGTATTCGGATATATGAAAGGATTGCAGCCGTTGGCAGGTTTTAATTATGGAGCTAAAAATTATGAAAGAGTGAAAGAAGCGATAAAGGCGAGCATTAAATGGACAAATATATTTTGTATCGCTTGGACACTGATAATTTATATATTTGCACCGAATATCGTAGCGCTATTCGGAACCGATGACAATGTGGCAAGTATAGCAATTCCTGCATTAAGAGCCGGTGTCATTATGTTTGTAACATTCGGCTTCCAATTTTCCTACTCTACGTTGTATTTATCTATAGGCAAGGCATTAGCCGGAGTCTTTTTAAATTCATTAAGACAAGGCATTGTATTTATACCGCTTATTTTACTATTGCCTAATATTATCGGTTTAAACGGCGTGATATATTCACAGGCGATTGCAGACGCTTTGGCAACACTCATTACCATTCCTTTTGCAATAAGTATCCATAAAAGTTTAAATTTAGAAACAAAGAGAAAGGGGGAATTATGGATACTGGAATAAATAAGGATATAATAAATAGAATAGAAGCAACTGTTGGTTTTATTTCGGATAATATTAAATTTGAAAGGTCATGTATGAACTTAAAAATAAAAAGTCGTATCCGTTTTTTGGGGTTTGTAGTAATCTGTATACTGTTTGCAGCTGTGCCGGTTTTCGCGGAAGTTCCGGAGACGGTGACGGATGAGTTGTGCATATTCACATGGCAGTATGACACGTGGTTAGAGGGTAAAATACCGTGGAACGGCGATACCTTGCATATAGCTCTTACGTGTAACAAAAACGATTCCGCTGCAATAGAAAAACGGCTTGCAGATTTCCATACATTGGCTGCAAACCTTCCTGCACGGGAAAAAGGGCTTCGTGCTTATATTACAAAAAAATTCGGTGCAGAATACGGGGAGGAAGCCTTAGAAACGCTAAAGCTCTTCATAATCCGTATTGATGACGGGCGTATCGACTATTTCTTCGGCTGCTCCTCCGATCTCTTTCCTTCTGATCTACTCGGCATTGTGGAAAACAGCGAAGGCGTCATTGAAACGGCGATGTTTATCGGCTGGCAGAATTAATTGAAATATAAAAGAAGGAACCAAAATGAAAACGCTATCGATAGCAGTGCTGTTTGCAGCGGGACTGTTGACCGCTGTCATGGTGGCGGAAAACGGAATGCAAGAATCTAAATTGCTTAAAGTTATTGACTTGACCGAATACAGCGAAGATTGGTTTTTCAACGCTTCGAGTATCTATCCGCTTGAACACGCTCCAAAAAAGTATAGCGGAATCGGGCTCCCGCAAGAGACGCGATATGAGCTAAAAGGCGGCTATACTCTCATTTTTAAGCCCGTATTACTTGGAGCGAAACGAGCCCCCGGCATTCAAACGCAGCTGCAAAAAGACGCTACGTTATTTATTTTAGGCTCGACAAACGTATTTCGGCACGGTATGCGAGATGGGCAGCCGCTTTATGATACTCGCTATTTACCGCGCTACGAAAATGTAGATTTCGATGATTACTTTATGCTCACTTTTTTTGACGGAGGCTATAGAAATATTTTGTATAAAAAGACAAGCGGCGTAAAAATAGTTGATTACTATGGAATCGGCGAGGTCATTGCTGATACGGATAATAACCTGCTCATTTATACGGAGCGCGAAAAAAATGACGAAAATATATTTTTATACGATTTGAAAAGGCAAAAGAGATATTTACTCGATCCGTATCTGGAGCATGCACTTGAAGAGGTCAGCAAACAAGAGCATGGTATTATTTCGGTGGCTCAGTGGTATGCGGATGCTTTTAAAATTACAGCGGTGAATGATACGCGCGTGACGATTGAATTTCACGGCTATTCTTACGGGCAATATGATCCTAAAATAGAGGATGTGTCCGAGTGGCAGGACGGCTACCCCGTCTCTTTTAGTATTGAGCGATGAGAGTGGAAAATTATACAGGAGGAATAAAAATGAAAAAGATTGTGCTTTTATTGTATGGCGTGTTTGGAGTGTTGAATGTTGCGTTTTGTGCGCAAGAACTAAGCACAGAAATCAAGCCCGCGACACATTTTGCGTGGGATTTGAAATATACGGGGCATTTTAGTTTTAAGAATATTAAAATAGCAAATTACTATGAGATTCGTGAAGTGATTCCGGTGAATATCAATAATGATGGCAAAGAGGATTATCTTATTTTGCTGGTGCCAAAATCGATCATTGCGCCTTTGAGCGATGACTTTGAATTTGCCATGGAAAAGTTTTATCGCAGGAGCCTTGTGGAGATTATCAGCACGGGTGAAACATATAGAGTTGGAAAAACGTATAACACGCTTATATCAAATATGGCCGGTTTCGTCACAGGTTTTGACGGAATCGAAAAGGTTGAAGATGGCATTATTATTTCCCATTCTACGCCAAATGGTAATATTTATTGGAGCTTGAGTATGTTCTTTCGCTATGAGGAGGGCGAACTCTACCTTTATAAAATACAGCAAGTTACACGTGATCGCGAACTCAAAACACAAAAAGTTGACAGAGTTTCTGCGCAAAATGTCACTATTTTTACAGAGGATGAATTTGATATTGACTAATATAAGAAAATCCCTCTGATCTACTCGGCATCATAGAAAACAGCGAAGGCGTCATTGAAACGGCGATGTTTATCGGCTGGTAAAATTAATGGAAATATAGAGGATGAATAATATATGAAGAACGTATTTTTCTATTTAAAAGTTTTAACCGTATTGATTTCGTTTTCATCGTGTATGAGCGTTCAAAATCAACATAAGCATGTGTATGATATCTGTTGGCATATTCTTGATGATGACTGTAATGGTAAAAAAATCATACTGGAATTCAGTAATCGTGAAAAAACATTCAAACAAACATTGATAATCGGAAAAACAAAACACATTACGCTTCCTGCCGGAGATTGGAATGTTTCGCAAGAAAATAAACAGACTGCCGAAACCTGTGTTTTTCTTCCGCAGGGAATATGGATAGATATGAGCAGCGATTTTGAAAAATCTGAAAAACACGATGTCTATGAAATAATCGCCTATACAAAGCCTCGCGTCAGCGAAGATGAATGCTGCTTTAGAATGTCAATGGCACCGAAAGGAGTTTCTTTAACCCTCTGTTATTTTGACAACGAGCGTTCTCAATTCGTTCGGCTGTACTCACATAACGGAATTTTTTATAAAAAAGATATGGATACGGAGCTGATGCTGGATAATAATACGCAATATCCTGACTCAAGAAAGGATTTTTCGATATTTATTCCGGTAAAAAGTTCGCTGCATGAAGACACCTATTACACGATAACCGCTTTGTACAAGCGTGATGCCAATTTTCTTCCTCAAGAAAGAATGTATGTGCAGGGGAAAAACACGATACGGACGATCAATATGGAGTTAAACGGAACGAATTTTATAAAAACGCGATTCATAGATAACAACACGGGCGAGCCTATTGCAAACAGAAAGGTAACGGTTTATGTATCTTCCGATACAATCAAACACGGCGAGATTTATGCAAAAACAGATAATGAAGGCTGGCTTGAAATACAGAATGTTCCGGAAGGGGAATGTTTCATGGATTTTGAAGACTGGGAGTAAGGGCGCTACCGGTAATTACGAAAATATATCCGCACTATCCTTTTCTGCGGAACAATTTGTTAGGAGGAGAAAATGAAAAAACTGTTAATCACATTGCTGTTTGCAGCAGGATTGTTGACAGCCTGCACTACGGCGACGCATACGGCAAAGAAACGCGAAAATACAGGCAAAGCAATACTCGGTATAAGCCCCGACAAAAAAGAGATAACCGTACGGGCGGTAACGGCAGACGGTTCACCTGTACAGGTAGAAGGCTGCACGGTTACGGAATTCCCGAGCGGCGAAAAAACGGTACTTACGGCAACGGGAACAAAGGTTGTCCTTAAAGGTGCTCTTATCGAGCTTGACTGTTACCGTAACCGGCTTACAGCGCTTGACGTACAAGGGCTGCCCGCTTTGCAGGAGCTGTATTGCCAAAACAATATGCTTACTTCGCTTGATGTACACGGCTTAACTGCTTTGCGGATACTGCGATGCGGTGAAAATCAGCTGACATCGTTCGACCTTCAAGGACTGACTGCTTTGCAGGAACTTGAATGCGGTGATAATCTGCTTACCTCACTTGACGGACGGAGATTAACCGCCTTACATACGCTATACTGCGGTCATAACCGGCTTACTGCACTGAATGTACGCCGTTTGACCGCTTTACGGATATTATTCTGCAACGATAATGCAATCGCAGATCTCGATGTGAGCGACTTGACTGCTTTACGGGAATTGAATTGCGGCAGCAATCGACTTACCTCACTCGATGTACAGGGACTGACCGCTTTGCAGTGGCTGGAGTGCTGGGATAATCAGCTCACCGCACTCAATGTGCAGGGCTTACCTGCCTTACAGGCGCTGTACTGTACCAAAAACCGGCTGAGCTCCCTTGATGTACAGGGGCTGACGGCTTTGCAGGAGCTGTATTGCTGGGATAATCAGCTTACCGCACTCAATGTGCAGGGCTTGCTCGTATTAAAGG
>NZ_JBQNBW010000097.1:0-5932 GCF_052169735.1 Treponema sp. | reverse complement strand
CAACAGACGGTGTGAATTGGATAAAGCAAAACAGCCCGCAGGAAAGCTGGCTCCAGTCTGTCTACCATGCCAATGGTATATGGGTTGTGGTGGGGGATAGTGACATTCTCACGTCAACAGACGGTGTGAATTGGATAAAGCAAAACAGCCCGCTTGTAGGATATCTCATGTCTGTCTGTTATGCCAATGATACATGGGTTGCGGTGGGGCAGAATGGCATTCTCACGTCAACAGACGGTGTGAATTGGATAAAGCAAAACAGCCCGCAGGACGTCTTTCTCCATCATGTCTATTATGCCAATAGTACATGGGTTGCGGTGGGGCAGAATGGCATTCTCACGTCAAGAGAAACGGTGTTGTAACAAGTGCAGCAGTACGCCGGTTTTTTGGAGTGCAGGGGGAGACGCCCCCCTCATATATGCGGTAAGTGATTATAATAACACTACTTGAGCAAGGGATACTTTCAAATGATTTTACTGTATGACAAAAACGGGAATTTTTTAGCAAAAGAATACGAAAACAGCTGGCGGTATTCGCATAAGAAAAATACTATCGGCTCCGGTGAAATTACCGAGATACCGTATTACCCGAATGCAAAATACGCAAGCCTGTATAAGCAGGTAGACCAGCTCACGGTTGAAAAGGTAAAAGACGTGATGCTCAAGGATACCTTCGGCAATGGTGAGTATATTAAATACAATATTGAAACGCTTGAAGCCTTTTTGACGCATTACCGTATTCCGGCAAACTGGAAAGGCTGGAGCGGCAAGCCGTTAAGTTTTGTGCTTTCAGACCTTATGTACGGCTTTGATTTTATCAGGCGTTCAACGCTGGCGGAGTTTACCCGCTATCTTGATAAGGTGAATATCGACTTAAACAAGATAAAAGACGGGGATATTCATTTGGCGATGCACGAGCAAGGCGATTCGCTGCACTACTACGAGAAAGGGCATATTACCTTTACATTCGACTGCGGAGACTGCGTGAGTCAGCGGTATGTGCGGTGGAGTGAAACAAGCGGGGAGAAAGTCTATATCGGTGTGCAGTCGGTCGGCTCCGATACCCCGATAACAGATAGCGCGCAGGTTGACTTTTCTACAGCTCCTATTTTAAGCGCACCGCGGGGCGTAAAAGATGCAGCCGCCCTGTTCGGCGTGCCGATTGTTTCCAATAAGCGGTATGTTGCCGTGCGGTTTACCTTGCAGTATGTCAATGCTGACTGGATAAAAGACTACGCCACGCATAAGGTCTATAATGAAAACAATGTGCTGGTTGATAGAACCGTGCGGGGCTTTACGCCGGTGCTGCGTTCATTTGAGATTATCACGCGCAAAAAAACGGAATTACGCTTGAAAAAGCTGCCAAAAAAGCTGGATATGCCGGTAGACGGTATCGAATTATCAGGCGGTACGCTGTGGGACGCGCTGCAAAAAATACGACAAAAATACCCCTTTGACAGTCAATGCTTTTTTGAAAACGGGCAGGCGTATTTTGAATGTGCAAAAAGTCTTGAAAAGCCGATAAACTATGAAAAGATGCTCCGTGCCGATGATGCCGAAGCGAGGCAGTTTAACAATACCACGATAAAAACAATTAAGCATGAGCTTGATAAGGTGAACGTACTACACTGCTATGGTGCCGGCGAGGGCTTGCAGCAGCTGTATGTACGGGTTCCCGAACACGGCACGTATGATTCCCGTGATACGGTTGAACAGGTTTTTACCGATACCAAAATGAAAACGGTTGAGGAACTCAGGCAGGCGGGCTATAAAAAGATAAAAGCCTTACGCAAGGATGATAATCCGATGTTTCAGGTGCAAACAGATGAGCCGTTGCGTATGTTTGATACCGTGCCGCTGGTACACCCGAAAACAAATAAAATCTATCGGGTACACGTGGAGCATGAGCGTATTCGGTATAAAGAAAATGTGTATGAGCAAGAGTTTGGGTTAGGCGGGGTTTTGTTTAATCCGATGCAGGGGGTAGCCGATGCAATCTTCAAAGATGAGCCTGAAGCGGTGCGGGAATACGCCTACAAGCCCTTTAGCGTTACCGCACATGCAAAAACAGGCTGCATTACACTTGAGTGGGAGGGGCAGGAAGATACCTACAGCGTAAAATGGAAAAAGGAAAGTGATACAGAGTACAACTACCGGCAGGTAAAGGGAAGAACAAGCGATTTTAACGGGCTTGAAAACTATCAGCCCTACCTTTTTAGCGTTGCAGGGACGTATAACGGTGCGGTATCGGAGTACACGCAAGAGATAACCGCTGAACCGGTAGACTGGGCAACCGATCCGAATAATCCCGACAATGCCGTGAATAAGGCGATAGCAGCGAGAACCCCTAAATACTTAGGTGTTGTTGAAACCGTACCGGCGAATAAAACAGCGGTTATCACAAAAGGTGAGCGGCTTGGAGCGGTTGATGCCAATGCAGGCGACTGGGTATTGATGAGTAAAACGGTAGGCGGCTGGAAAGTCGGCGTATGCTACCGCTGGACGGGCGGAAAATGGGAACCGCTGACACCGGAGAAAAACTATGGCGAACATTATCACGCCTGCATGCTCCACATCTGCGAAATAGAAGAACTTATGCAAAAGACCGGACACTTCGGGGCGTTGTTTGCAAAAGCGCTCGTTACGCAAGAAGCGTTTATAAAAAAACTGGCAGCAGATCAGGCGTTTTTAAAAGAGCTTATCGTACAAAAGCTACGCATTGACAGCGATAGAAACTCCGATAAAGACTTTGAAGCATGGTTTGACGAAACGAACGGGTTACTTATTAAGAATAATAATCAAGAAGTTTTTAAAGTTACCCCAAGCGGCTTCGCCTTTATGAAAAATGCAAAGTTTGAAGGGGAAATCGACTGTCAAGGGTTTAAAGTAATCAATGCGAGTGATACAAAGCAATCACTTCAATTCTCGTGGAGTAAGGGGAATGATGCCTTTACCTGTGCAGGCAAGATTAGCACTATTGAAGATGCTAACTATCTTTCTCGCAATAATTATTTTTACGATACACCTTTAGTAACAAAACACTATGGAACAGGTATTTATGGTGGCGATACCGTTAGGTGTGTCTTGTATGAAAGATGCGCTTGTTTCGGTCTCTCAGTTAAGCTAAGATTGCTCAATAAAACTGGAGAAGAAATTGGTACCATTAGCGCCACAAAGTCTGGAGGTGTAATCAACACAGCAGCAACAACGGACGAACAAGGATATGCTTATAGGGTTTCACTGCATGATTTTCAATTTTATACCTATAGCCCAGCGCAGCAAGTACTTATGCCGAATATCAAATTCGGGAAACCGACAGAACATAACTTACTCTATCGAGATGAAAATGGTTTTTTAAAAATCAGTTAAAACTCTCGCAGATACTCAACAAAGACTTGTGGTATAGAAACCGAAAAGCTCTTGTTTTGCTTATGCAAATCCTGCTTGTTGGGAGCGTAGTTTGATAATATCCTGCAAGGAAAGGTCTGCCATGACTATGATGTTTTTTTTATCAAACATACCTCGAGTAGATTTGAAGATCAGCTCATTTTTCGCGTATGTAATAACAGGGCTAGAAAGAGTGAACATATCATTATTTGCATATTTTATTTGTACAGGGTTACTTGCACGAGCTTGATCCTCATTCTCACCAGCAAGTGTTACGGTTATAGTAAAACGTATACTTTTGGCATCATGCGCAATAGTCTTTTTTATTTCTGCAAGAAAAAAATAAACTTCATCTTTTGAAAAAATCTTATTAAAATCCAATCCATAGTCGAAGAGAACAGTGTTGATAATATTTTCTTTGGGTGGAACGTTTTTTAACTTCTCTTCAATAGTTCGCCCATCTTCCTTCTTGCTGGTTAGTGAAACTCTACCCCAATAATTATTTATCTTTTGTTCCTTTTTTTGAACTAGTGATTTATTTTCTTTCGCCATCGGATCTTCTGTCATAGTATTTCCTTTCGCATTCGTTTGGACTATTCCAGTTGCAGAATTACAGGATACCATAGACAGTATGAATAACGCAAATAAAAGATAGATGGGCTTTTTCATAGCAAACTCCTAGTGTAAATAATAAACAGCCCTCTGAATGGGGGCGATATTAAAGCATTTAATAAAAATTTATATTTATAAGCCTTCATCTTGATCAGTATTTCCAAATATATTGTTAAGTAAAGCCTTTTCTTGTTCTTTTGCCACATAGATAAGCATGAGTGTAATATCATCGTTACGTCCGTGTAAAGATAATATTATTCTAGTTTCATTCAAGCTCCATTCAGCATAATATGCCAGATGTCCGGAAGATATTGCCTTTCCCCATTCAGAAGGATTATCTTTATAAAGATTATTTGACCATTCGATATTATTTAGAGCAGGTTCTCCATATTTTTTAATAAGACGGATTTTTAAATCTTTAAAATCATCTATGTATAAATTTTTATTTATATACTCGTTTGTAAAAGAGTAAGTACCTGATACTAACTTACCATTAAGTAGTTCATATAATATTCGAGCCTGCCTTTTTGCTACCAGCCCAGTATACATCATATCATTGCCATCTATCAGTAATGGAGGCCCCTCTCTTTCTATAATGTCAGCTCGTGAAGTTCCCCATGGTAACCCTCTAAAACCATCTATATATGTAGTTTCTGTGTGTACTTGAAACGAAACTGCTAACACCAGCAGCAATAAAACAGCAATCTTTTTCATGGTGAACTCCTTATTGTCTGAGTATAAGTGAAAGCGGGCGTACTGGCAAGGGGGATTATTTACCAGTAAAAATTAACGGTAGAAATTCAGTCAAGACCCGCTGTGCTACAAAAGTCCAATCAAGATTTTTTGAAGCGGTAATTTTATCCATGGCACCAAATAAGACTTTAATAGCTTCTTCGCTATTTTTTTGTTTTATATGCTGAAAAAATGTAACCCGTGTCGCTTTATCAAAAAAACCTTTTTCACAAAAAAGTTCATAGGATAATAAGAGATTTCTATATAATTCTGAATACGATGCTTGAAAATCTTCCCATTCTATTCTAAAATGAGCATCGTCAAATGTATCTAAATCGGATGATTTTTTTAAATCTTTTAATATTTTACTAATGTCAATACTAGTAAGAATATGAAAACGCTTTGACATTTTTGAATGGAGAATTTCTATTAATCTGGAGGTTTCCAAACGGGAAAATGCAAGCATAGCAGCAATACAATGAACATACTCATGTACAGCAACCGCTTTACGGATAATAGGGTTAGATTGTAAATCAGTATTTAATACTATATATAATGCATAGAAATTCTCTTTTTCACTATATTGCCATATAAATAATCCTTGATGATAGCTTTGTGTAAGTTTACGATAACATACTACAACGACACATCTATCCATACGATATTTACTAAATATCCTGTAATCAGCGGTTAATATTTGCACATTACCAGTAGTTGTAAGATGTGAAATGTCTAAATCTTTTAAAAGCGGGCGGAAAACTTTTGTTGCCCACTCAATATTCCGTGTCTCTTCATCATGTGTTGCCATTATTTTAGTGGATTACTCCTCTTTCTTTTTGCTTCTTCTGCTAACTGATGAAAATCAAGATTGATGGATTTAACCACATCAATAGCATCTTGGACACAAGATGAAGTAAGCTCACCGGATGCTTCAATGTTAAGAATACCTAAATCAGACATTTCTTTTTGTAATTCTTTTACGCTCATTTCATCCATAAGATACCTCCCTTATGTATTTGACCTAATAGGAATATTGCTCCGATACATATAAGTGTATATCGAGCTTACTGCATTGCTGCTTTAAAATAATCAAGACTATCCTGTTACTTACACTTTGCAATGAATGAGTATTGCGGTAATGTCAAAATCAAAATGCCGTGCAAAATTTTCAAGTGAAATATCCTGTATTACATGATTTTCAC
>NZ_JBQNBW010000096.1:0-5939 GCF_052169735.1 Treponema sp. | reverse complement strand
CCAACAAACCAAAAATGATAAGTAATTTATTACGCATTGAAAAACGCTTTTTCATAATCTTCCTCTTTGTTATCTTATCGCTTATATAAATATATACTATTAGCTAATAATAACATAGAAAAAAATAGACTTCAAGCTCATTATAACTGGAAAATAATAGCTTATACTATATAAAAATGACATTACAGCAAATTTTTATTAGCAATCTGAAAAGAATTCGCAAAGAAAAACACATTACACAAGAAAAACTTGCGGAATTATGCGACACGGATACCTGCTATATCGGACAAATAGAGACACTGCGGCGATTTCCTTCTATTCATTTTATTGAGAAGATCGCTGCTGCGTTACAGGTGGAAGCTGATGAACTGTTTAAAAATCATGAGAAAAAGAGCGGTACAACGTCCATAAAAAATGATATAAGGGACGACATTCTATTTAGCGTCAATAAAATTTTAGTCGAAACTCTCGATAAATTTTTATAGCCGGAAGCCCCAGCATATCAACGCCGCCTCCGGTATCGAGGAATTTTCCGATGCAGATGCGTCATATATTTTCAAAAGAGATTCTTAGCCAAAACCTCATCTACGCTTTATAAAAGAAGTATGGAGGCTAAAAAATGAACGATACACTCACACTAAGAAACGACTATTTGTTTAAGCGCTTGCTCGGTTCGGAAGAAAACAAGGTATGTCTACAAGATTTCCTCGAATGTGTCCTGGATATGGAAGCCGGCACCATTACAGACATTGAACTGCTGGATAAAGAGCTAAGCAAAGATGCGGTAACCGATAAAACCGGTATTCTGGATGTCAAAGCCCGCTTAAAAGATGGAACAAGCATACTGGCATTACTGAAGGGGCTTTTGAAAATAGTGGTACCGGATACAAGGCGCGAATAAAAATTAACCGCAGACGTACTTGCTGTACGTTGAGGATTAATTTTTATGCAGCAACGCCGTAGACGGTATGCATATTTTCAAAAGAGTTGGTCGGCAGAGTTTGTCCCGCGGACGCTATTTTATTGGGCAAAAATGTATACCGAAGGTTTTAAAGAAGGAGAACCGTATACCAACTTAACTAAGTGCATTACTATTAATCTGGTTTCGGAAGGGTTTAAGCTCAACACGCAAGTACATTCTGTATACAGCATTTTAGAACAGAAAAACTGTCAGCTACTTACCGATTTACTGGAGATACATTTCCTTAATCTGGCACAAGCAAGTCAAGAAAGAATACCGATGAAACCTATCGAAAAAAAGCAAAAACTGATACACTGGTTACAGTTTATAAACGCGGACAATAAGGAGGAGCGAACTATGTTAGCCGCGACATCACCGATATTGCAAATGCTGAATGAAAAGATAGACGTATTGAGCCTAAGTCCGGTAGAAAGAAAACTCTATGAATCCCGGATGAAACTCAAAAGCGACATTGCAACTATCTCCGAGGTTCAGTTTAAGTCAGGTCTTGAACTCGGCTTTGCGGAAGGAGAAGCCCGAGGCTCCCGCCAAGCAAAGCTCGAAACGGCGAAAACGATGCTCACTATGGGCTACCCCGTTGGAGATATCTGCAAAATTGCCGGACTCTCCCCCGCAGAAGTCGACGCACTGTAAGAGTCTCCACGGTTAGAGAGTTCCATTCATATACTTTCCGGCGGCGGCAATAATTTCTTCTGCTTGCTCAGGAGTAATCTTGAGGGCGGATGCCGCCGCTTCTGCAGATGCGGCGGCAAGTTTTTCGATACTCGAAAAACTGCGCAGCAATACGGCTGCCCGCTTTGCCCCAATGTGCGGAAGCTGCTCAAACACGAGATGCAGCGATTCTTTTGAGCGCAGCCGATTGTTCCGAGTATTGGCAAAGCGGTGTGTTTCATCTCTCACTCGTTGCAGCAGCCGTAATGCTGCGCTCCGCCGAGGCAGCACGATCGGGCGGTTGACATGAGGGCGGTACAGCTCTTCATTTTTTTCAGCCAAGCCTACCAGCGGAATGTCAAGTTCCAAAGCATCAAGTATCGACTTTGCTGCATTCACCTGTCCAATACCGCCGTCAATCATAATAAGATCAGGCAGTTCAGACCCCTCGTTTACAAGCCGAGTATACCTCCGAGCGACAGCTTCCCGCATCGAAGTATAATCGTCGATGATACCGTCGGTTTTACGCAGTCTAAATATCCGGTAATTCTTTTTATCGGGATTCCCGTCCTTAAAGGAAATCAAACTTGCAACCGTATACTTACCGTGTAGGTGAGCAATGTCAAAGCCTTCAATGCGGCGGGGAGGATGCTCAAGCCCAAGCACCTTCTGCAGCTCTTCAACGGCGGGAAAGTCGCCTAGTTCTTTCAAGCGGCGGGCAGCATCTTCTTTCGCATTAAACCGAGCCATTGCAAGAGCTGCCCGGTGCCGCCGCAGCACGGAGGAAGGCATCGCAGCAAGGTGTTTATGCAGAGCAGGAGGTTCATTACCGGAGCTATTTTCCGCTGTATCGGCTACTGCTCCATAGTTGAGATGCGGCTCAGCAGCCTTCACTGCATCTGACACTGCTCCATAGTTGGAATGAGGCTCTGCTTCAGGATCACTGTATGCTTCATCTGTACTAGAGGAGGCAGGCTTTTCTTCCAGCGGAATTGCAGTAATAACGACCTGCACACCGAAGCGGTCGGCAAACCATTGTTCGGCAAGCTCATGTCCCTGTCCGGAAAAAACAAAAATATGCGGTGGTATCTGCTGCGGGTCGGTATAGTACGCGATCAAAAACTCAGGTAAAACCTCGCTTTCATCCTTGAGACTTTCCGTCCGGTAGAGGTCGCGTCCGACAACCTTGCCGCCGCGCATTTTAAAGACCGTAAACGTGATCAGCGCCCCTTCTGCTGCCCAGCCGATATAATCGCGGGCTTCAGGATCCATATCTTCTACCGTATTTTGCCCACGGAGTACCTGCACTGCCTGAATACCGTCACGAATACGGGCAGCTTTTTCAAATTCACGGGCAGCGGCGGCTGCTTGCATCTTATTTTTCAGCTCTGCAAGCGGTTGCACAAAATCACCTTCAAGCAGCAGGGCAATTTCGTCAATATCACGCTGGTAGTCTTGCTCGGAAATCTTTCCTGCACAGGGAGCGCTGCACCGCCCGATATGAAAATAGAGGCACGGCTCCTGTTTCTTTAAGCGCTTGCACTGCCGCAGTGTGTATGACCGCTTTACCAAGGATAAAAAATCATCAAGTGCCGAAACATTCGGAAAGGGACCAAAGTAGCGCGCCCCATCATTTTGTACCCGCCGTGTCCGGTACAGCCGGGGATAGCGTTCGTTAGTAATTTTGAGAACGGGATAGGTTTTTCCATCTTTTAAGTTGATATTATAGCGCGGCTTATACTTTTTAATGAGATTATTTTCAAGCAGCAGGGCTTCATACTCATTATCAGTCTGAATATATTCAAGCCGCCGCGCCCGCGACACAAGAATACGGGTCTTAATATCCCGCCGCGAGGCAAAATAGGAACTCAGCCTGTTTTTCAGCGACTTCGCCTTGCCGACATAAATAACAATATCTTTATCATCCCGCCACAGATACACCCCGCTCGTTTTCGGAGCCGAAAGGGCATACTGATGGAGGGTTTCACGTACATCTGTCTGTTCGCTCATACAGTGAAGATACTCCGACTGGGTGCTTATGGCAAGAGCAGTCTCCATTCATAAGCAACCAGCCGCTGCCAGCTTTGATTCGTGCGAGGGGTAAGGCTCACGCCCCGGGGTGTTGTCCAATCAATATAACCAAAGATCACCGCGTACAAAATGGGCAACGGATAATTATCCCTGTTCGGAAACATAGGTATCGAACAGGTCTCTTGTACCCGTTACCCATTCGATTATAGAGCCGGATTAACAGTGATATTAGCTTCCGGTATTCCGTTATCTTTCAGTTTATCTTTTACGGTTTGGTTTTTAACAGTAAACTGTGCATCGGATTTGATATTATTAAAAGCATAGTTACCAATTGTTAGACTCGTACTTTTAATTGTAACCGCTGCTAAGTTTGTGCAGCCCGAAAAAGCCCAGCCCGCAATTTCGGTAACACTCGCACCGATAACGACACTCGTAAGCCCTGTACAGGAGTCAAAAGCGGAGCTGGGAATCTTAGTCAATTCAGTTGGAAGAGTAATTGCGCCCGTTAAACCTTTCGGCACAAATATTATTTCTTTCTTATCTTTTTTATAGATGATATTGTCAACACTGCAATAGGCAGTATTTGCATCAGCTACCTCAATAGTCTTGAGCTTTAAGCAGCCCCTAAAAGCATTATAACCAAGACTCGTAAGACCAGAACCGATTGTAAGGCTCGTCAGATTTGTACACCCCGCAAAGGTGCTATTCCAGCCAAGCGACTGCACGCTATCCGGCAGGGTAATAGCACTCAGTCCTGTACATCCGCTAAAAGCTGAAGATTCAATAGCAGTAACACTAGCCGGTATCGTAATAGCGGTCAGCCCTGTGCAGCCTTCAAAAGCATAATCACCAATTTTGGTAACGCTCTCCGGCATAGTAAATGAACCCGCTGTGTTTTTTGGAACAAATACCAGCGTTTTTTTATCTTTTGTGTAGACAATATTTTTATCGCTGCAATACTGTTCGTTTTCTGGAGCAACTGTTATAGCCACCAGCCCGACACAGCCTTTAAACGCCTCAGCGCTTATTGAAGTAACACCTGCACCTATTTTAACACTGGCAAGACCGGTACAGTCAGTAAAAGCCTCGCTGCGAATAGTCGTAACACTATCCGGTATAGTCACACTTTGCAAACTAATACAATCTTGAAAAGCATTCCCTCCAATAAACGTAACCTTACTACCGATCGTTACATGGGCCAATCCGCTGCAGTGGTAAAACGCTCTGTCGCTTATTTCTGTAACAGAGTCCGGCATTGTAACACTCATCAGTCTTGAGCAGCCAGCCAGGGCACTCTCACCGATTTTAGTAACCGTCTTTGGGATGGTAAGGCTACCTACCACTGCATTTTTATCCTTTACACCAGTAAGTGTCCCGTCCGAATCGATTTGTAAGAGCGAGGCATCAACCGGCTTTTCTTTAAGCGTAACACCGACAGTGGTATGTGCGCTCACCTTCAGTGTTGCCTTGTTTTTATCGGCGCTGTCTTGTGCCGCACCTGTCCAGCCAGCTACTTCATAACCGAAGTCCGGCGTCGCGGTAAAGGTAAGCACCGTGTCCTTTGCAACCAAGCCGTTAGTTGGAAGTGCAGGATATGCTGTGATGGTACCATGACCGGCACTTTTGAGCACTACATGGAAGCGGTCTCCAGAGGCTGCCTCACCGCGTTTTTTAAACGTAGCAGATACCGTGGTATTTGCCGTTACCGTCAGCGTTGCCTTGTTTTTATCACCCGCATCCGGCGCAGCTCCAGCCCACTCCGTTTCATAATCGGCATTAGGCTTTGCAGTAAAGGTGAGTACGGTATACTGAGGAACCTTACCGTCTTTAGGCAGCTTAGGACTAACCTCAACAGTACCATTTTCACCAGCTTGCAGCGTTATCTTGTACGTTGGTGTAGAAGTCTGCTGTTTACACCCGATCATTACTGCGCCTGTCAACAGTACGAGCGCACCAAGTAACGAAGCTAATCTTTGTTTCATAATAAAACTCCTTTATACATAATTTGTAATTGAGAATCATAAGAATAGATATATTTTTATCGAATAAAAGATGATAGATAAGGTATAGCGAATGTTCGTTTTCTTTCAGTAATGCAGAAAAAGCGTGCTGCACAATAGTAAAAAAGCGAATTGAATAATTCCAATTCGCTATTACTGGTGAGGAAAAATAAGTATGTCTGTGATTAAAAGATAAAGAATTACTTAAACAAAGTTCACTCTGTGAGCTGTGAGCTGTGAGCTGTGAGCTGTGAGCTGTGAGCTGTGAGCTGTGA
>NZ_JBQNBW010000095.1:0-5997 GCF_052169735.1 Treponema sp. | reverse complement strand
CGCATTTCAAGGTAACCTGTTCAGAAACGGAAGTTTCCGAACAGGTTTATTAAAAAGACTCTTACATTGTGAGGTAACAATACAAATGGACACAAAAGAAACACAAGGAAAAATCCTCTATGAGGATGCCGATCACAAATTTATCTGGTTAGGATGTGAAACAAAGTACCGCAAAGGTGCTGTACAAACCATGCAGTATCTTATTATTGATAAGGGGCGCGGCGTGCTGCTTGATCCGGGCGGAGTACACTTGTTTTCGCAAGTAGTAACTGCCGTCAGCCGGTTCATTTCAGTTGATAAAATTGATACGATCTTTTTCTCGCACCAAGATCCTGATGTCTCTTCAGGCATTGCACTATGGCTCGGTATTACACAAGCGCATATCTTTATTTCGTCGCTGTGGCTGCGCTTTATGCCGCACTTTGGTATTGTTGATTTTTCCCGTATGACAGGCATTCCCGACAAAGGAATGAGCATACCGCTCCCATCAGGCAGTAAAATGCGCTGCATTCCATCCCACTTTATGCACTCCCCGGGGCAATTTTCCCTCTTTGATGAGCGCTCGCGTATTTTGTTTACTGGAGATATAGGAGCAGCCGTATTTGAAAAAGAAGAGCAGGAAACCCTCTTGATTGAGGACTTTCAAAAACATATACCGCTTATTGAACCTTTTCATGTCCGATATATGGCATCCAACAAGATAGTCAAACGATGGGTTGATACAGTACGGCTTCTAAATCCGGTTATCCTTGCGCCTCAGCATGGCGCTGTCTATACCGATGATAAGGTAGAGCTCTTTTTAAACTGGCTTTCTCACTTGCAATGCGGTGTTGATTATCTCGATCGCTTATTTTAGGGAAGTGCTCGCATGACCGATGAACAGACAGTAATACAAAATTTTACCGATTTAGTCGATAAAATTGTTGTTAAATACAATAAGGGCGTTGTTTTAGACTTTATCACTACTCACTCGTTCCAAATCATTATGAATGCCGTGGAACAGCTGCAATCCCGATTTGAAACCATTATTTCTGCGTTTGAAGAAATACAACAAGAGAGCAGTTCCTCTGCACAAAATATCACCCGTGTCGATAGTCTGCTGGAACAAACACTTGTCAGTAGGAAACAGCTTCAAATAGAAATACACCAGCGAGTAGAGGAAATTGATGAGGCTGCTTTAAATGCAAAAACAACAGCATCTTCATTTGAAATACTAAAAGAGCGTACCAATGAGGTAAAATCCATGGTTGCCGGTATAGAAGATGTTTCAATTAAAACAGGGATTCTTGCAATCAATGCTTCCATAGAGGCGGCACGCGCAGGAAAGGCGGGGGATAGCTTCAGGATTATTGCAAATGAGGTACGGAATCTTTCTACGCAAACAGGAACATTTGCAAAAACAATTGAGGCAAAGCTCGCAGAGCTGCAATCAACGGTAAAAGATATAAATGAAAGCATGTCGCTTTTTATCTCTCTTTTTTCAAAGTTTCAGCAATCGTTTAACGGTGTTTTGACAGTTTTCGATAATAATTCCGCAACCTTAAACAATGCAGGGGGGGCTCTTTCGGAAGTTACATCTTCGATTAAAGAGCAGGATATTACCATACATGAAGGCTTTACCTCACTGAAAGATATAGAGGTGTTCTTAAAAGAGACCCGTACCATATTGGATGTGGTACAAACAAGCCATACTCACTTGGGAACCCTCTTACAAAAAAAAGAATAAGAGTAAACGCCAAAAGGGATGCGCCATCAGGAAAAATACTAAGAAAGTCGACCTGTTCGGAAACTTATGTTTCTGCACAGGTCTAGTCTCTAAGCAGCTTATGACTTAGAGATATTGAAAAGATAAATACAGCCGAGCGGGAGAGGGGTATGAGCGATTTAGAAAGCGAAGTACAGCGACGCGGATTGATAAAGGTTCCGAGTGAAAGTACACAAAAAGAAAGTCAGTACCGTCGCGTCGCAAAGTTTTTATATTTGATAGGTGAAGAACAAGCAGCAAAAGTCCTGCAAAAACTCACCCGTGAGCAAATAGAACGGGTTGTAGCAGAAATGCTGACCATCCGCTATGTGGATAAAGATGAAGCCGCCTACATTTTAAGTGAATTTACCGCGCTCTACAACGAAGCAAAAGATTTCGTCGGCGGAGTGGAAACAGCCCAAGGTATTTTAACGGCAGCATTCGGCAATGAAAAAGCGCAAGAGATTATGGAGCGGGCTGTGCCTGCAATTCCTGAACGCCCTTTCGATTTTTTAGACGGAATTGATGCTGAAAAACTCAAACGGCTGCTTGCAGATGAATTACCCGCAACCCAAGCCCTCGTACTCTCTCAAGTAGAACCGAAAATTGCAGCAGGCTATATTACCGCGCTGGATGATGAGACAAAAAAAGACATTGTACTCAGACTGGCGCGGCTTAAAACCATTGATCCTGAAGTTTTACGGACGGTCAGTACCTCCATGCGGGAGAAACTTGCAAAAATACGGACAGGCTCAACCGAAACGATAGATGGGCGTGCCGTCCTCGCGGCAATTTTACGGCGCAGTGATTCCGAAACAGAAGATTTTATCCTGCAGAATATTGCCGAAGCAAATCCCGAACTCGAAAAGAACATCCGAGACCGGCTCTTCACCTTTGAAGACGTACTAACTGCCGATGACCGGTTCTTGCAGAAGAAGCTATCCGGAATGGAAGACACCGATATTGCCGCCCTTCTTTCCCGTAAGCCGGAGCCGCTGGTAGAAAAGCTGCTCAATAATGTTTCAAAAAACCGGCGGCAATTTATTCTTGAAGAGCAGCAGGTAAACCCTGCACCGGTACGCGTCTGCCGTGAGGTTACCAACCGTTTTTTACAGGATTTACGGAAAAGCTGGGAAGCAGGGGATCTTGTGCTATACGGCAGAGATGGAGAGGATGTATGGGTACCGTAGGGCACGGATTTACTATTATTTCAAAAACACAATTGGATGAGATACAGGCGGAAGGTATTTTTGCCCGGCACTGTAAAACAGGACTTGAAGTCTACCATATACACAATGATGATGCCGAAAACCTTTTTGCATTTGCCTTTATGACACCGCCGAATAGTAGTTCCGGCGTTGCACACATACTGGAACACTCCGTACTATGCGGTTCAAAAAACTATCCGTTGAAAGACCCTTTTTTAATATTATCTAAACAGAGCGTTAAAACATTTTTGAATGCAATGACCTTTCCCGATAAAACCGTGTACCCCGCAGCAAGCATTATCGAAAAAGACTATTTTAACCTTATGTCGGTATATGGAGACGCGGTGTTTTTCCCGCTTTTAACACGGGAAACCTTTGAGCAGGAAGGACATCGGCTTGAAATAGATGCAAACGGCAAACCGTATTTTTCCGGTGTTGTCCTCAATGAAATGCGCGGTGTCTATGCTGATTTTGATTCAGCAGTGTGGAGACAATCCAGCTATCTATTGCATGAAGATACCGTGTATTCCCATGATTCAGGCGGCTACCCTCCCGATATTGTGGAACTCAGCTACGAAGATTTTTGCGCCTTTCATAAGAAATACTATCATCCGGTCAACTGTAAGGTCTTTCTATACGGAAATATCGACACGGAAAAGCAGCTTGCCTTTTTGCAGGAGCATTTTTTACAATTTTTTGATGCTGCAGAAAAACCGGCGCCTCTTCCGCCCATTGTGCCGTATACAGCTCCCCGTACATACACAGTAACAGCTCCAAGCGGGGAAGGAAAAAGCATTGATAAGCTGACAGTAACGATGAATTGGCTCCTCTCTGAGAGCAAAGACATAGACCGGTTGATGGATGTGATGTTTTTGGAAGAACTGCTGCTGGGACATGATGGGGCTCCCTTACAAAAAAAGCTGCTGGACTGTCCTTTTGCAGAGGATATCTATGTGGGGAGCGGATTACATGCTGAGCTGAGTAATATGAGCTTTACCTTGGGGCTTGTCGATATTGATGAAAACGCGGTAAAACAATGTGAAGCGTACATCCTTTCCGCACTCGAAACTATCGCAGCTGAAGCCATTGACCCGCAGCTTATCAAAACAGGGTTGAATGCCATTGACTTTTATAACCGGGAGATTATCCGTGCAAGCGGACCGTTCTCTCTGATCTTAATGAAACGGGCATTGCGCGGATGGATGCATAACTGTCCACCGGAAGATACCCTGCGGTATATTCCCGCTTTTGAGCGGCTCAAACAGCGGATAGCAGAGAATCCGCGCTATATTCAAGAACAAGTCCGCACGCTCTTACTGGACAATCCTCACCGGATCCTTGTTGCCGTACAGCCGGATCCTCATTTTTGTGAAAAGATTGATGAGACGCTTTCCCAAAAAGCCGAACACGCAGCGCAGAAACTGAATGATGCAGAACGGAAAAAGTTGACGGAACCGCCGCAAACACAAGAAGACGAGGCGGAACTGCAATCGCTTATACCGCATCTTTCAAAAACAGAAATTCCGCCGCCTGAACCGCCTATTCCGGAATACTTGGAGTATTTTGGAGCCGTTCCTGCTGTCTTCCATGAACAGCCGACAAACGGCGTTACCTATCTTGACCTCGCGATTCCTGTTGACTGCCTCTCTGCAGATGACTATATCTACCTAACGCTCTATGCAGCCGCCCTGAACGGAATGGGAACGGCAACAGAAAGCTGGGATTCTCTGGCTGCGCAATTTGCCTATTTAACCGGCGGATTTTCTGCCGTTACATTCAGTGCAGGTAAACACTATGCAGGAGATTCGGCAGTGTTTTTTGATCATGCACTGGAAGCAAGTGATATTGTCGATCGGGATTGGATACGAATCCGCTCTAAGATGCTTCCGGAGTATATTGAACCGGCGATCAACCTCATTTTTTCTTATCTTACAGCCGCATCATTTACCGATACAAAACGGCTGGCAGATATTGTCATTCAGGCAAAAAATGACTTTGATTCCGTTCCGGCATACGCAGGGCACACGCTCTCTTCTCTCCATGCAGCTTCCCTGTATTCAGGATCAAAACAAGCGGAAAATATCTGGGCAGGCATCCCGCAGCTCCGTTTTTTGCGGGAACTCTACGGGCAAATCAGCAAAGATAGTTCTGTCATTACAAAACTTACCAATCGGCTTACAGAAATCCACCGAAAACTGCTCAAAGCAGGTATGCTGGTCAAAATATGCGGCACTCCTGAGGATATACAGACGGCAAAAAAGGCGCTCAGTCCGCATCTAAAGCACTTTGCCTTCCCCAAACGCAGAGCGAACAGCTTCCGTACAGCCTGCAATGCAGCGCCGTATCGGTTATTTGCCTTTCCAAGCAGCGTACAGGTAGGCTTTGCAGCTCAGGTTATACCGATCAGCTTTCCGCAGCTCAGCTATGGAGCAACGCTGGTGTATGCACAATGGCTTGAAACAGGTATGCTGTGGAATGCAATCCGCGTAAACGGCGGCGCTTATGGGACAGCTGCCTCTTCCGATATGCTGACCTCGCTTTTTACCTTGACCACCTACCGGGATCCGGCACCTTTCACCTCCTTGCGTGCTATGAAGGATATTATCGCAAAAAGCCGCACGGAAGTACTCAGCGATACGGAATTGGAAGCGCTCATCACCGGTACCTATAGTATGCTCTTGTACCCATCAACCCCTGCACAAAAAAGTTCCGCAGCATTATCGCGCCTGTTTTATGGGGTAACCAATGAAGTACGCTTACAAACCCTTGAGAGCATTATTTCCTGCTCCCAAAAAGAACTCAAGCAGGTTGCAGACTGCCTGTATGAAAACATCTCACAGGGAAGCGCGGCAACGGTATGTTCCGATGCAGCGCTGAAACAGCCGGATGCTGCAAGTTTTCCTGAGCTGACAGTCTTACCGTCTATTTAAGCGGGATTTCTGTTTATATTTAAAAATTCTCCTCCTATTGACACGAACCGTGCGTTTCGAGATAATCAGCGCGATGCTTGTTTATAGATCATAGTAGGAGTGTATTATGAAGTAT
>NZ_JBQNBW010000094.1:0-6201 GCF_052169735.1 Treponema sp. | reverse complement strand
CCAACTAGAAAGGATGATTGTATGCTGTTAAAAAAATATACTCATCTTAGAACTACACTTATTTTATTGATAGCAGCCAGTATCGCCATAACGTTGGTACCTGTTTTTGTTCTCGTTACAAAAGATGGTTATACCAGTGTGCAAACGCATGCTATTGAATCTGCTGTAGCCTTATCGGAAAAATATGAAACGATTTCTGCGACAACGCTCAAAAGATCATTGGATACAGCTCATCTGATGAAATCAGCGATAAAAGCCCTTCAAACGGTAAATGCCTCTGAGCGGCGCACGGCTCTTCATGACTTAATAGAACACAGTTTGAAAGATAGCTCCGTTTTTTTTAGTATGTGGGCATGTTATGAGCCGAATCAATTTGACGGTCTTGATTCAGTATATGCAAATACCCGGTTTCACGATGCTACCGGTCGGGTTATTATGTATTTCGATAAAGATACGGTAACGCAAACAATAACAGAAAATCATCTCGGTGACTATGATGTTTCGGACTGGTATCTTAATTCTTTATCTACCGGAAAAGATCAGCAATTTGATCCATACTTTAGTAAGGTAAGCTCAGGTGAGGAGATATTAGTAACAACGTTTACGGTTCCGCTTAACAGAAATGATAATAAGACGGTTGGTGTCTTTGGTATTGACTTAGCATTGACTAATCTTGCAAAAGAACTGGACGGCTTGCACTTATACGAAACAGGATATGGTTATTTAATTTCTTCAAGCGGTGTTATTGTAACGCATAAGGATAAAAGTCTTGTCGGAACTCAAAAAAAGGATTTTGATTCCTTTGTACATAACAAAGAGTCTTTAATGGTTGGAGCCAATCGGAATGTGAGACTTTTTACGCAGAATGAAAATGGTATAAAGCTGTTTACAATTGTAACACCTATTACAATTGATGCGGCATTTGACCCATGGTATTTAGTATGTACGGTTCCTCAAGCAGAAGTATATAAAGCTGTAAATAAGACAATCCTTATGATGGCAATTCAGCTGATTTTCTCGATGGTGCTTATTATCAGTATTCTTTCAGTTATTATCACACGAAAAATGCGCCCGCTGGCTCAGGTGACAGCAGCGTTGCGGCAGGTAATTGCAGACGGTAAAGAAGACTTAACGGTACGTTTACCGGTTACCGGTAATGATGAAATAGCGGAAATAGCCGAATCCTTTAACGAAACTTTTGAAAAAATCAGTATGGCTATCAGGACTGTCGGAGAAAATACTTCTATAATGGAAGAAATCGGAAATAACCTTGCTGCCAATATGACCGAAACTGCAAGTGAAGTCCACGAAATCAATGCGAATATCGATGGGGTAAAAGGGCAAGCACTAACGCAAGCGGCGAGTGTTACCGAGACTGCTGCAACGATTGAAGAAATTCTCCGTACTATTAAACAGTTAAGTACCAGTATCGAAACACAAGCGGCAAGTGTTGCTCAATCTTCTTCATCTGTAGAAGAAATGGTTGCAAATATTGCTTCGATCGGTCAAACACTTGCCAAAACAGATGAGACGATTAGGGCTTTGACAACGGCAACCGATGACGGTAAAGCAACCGTTGTTACAGCGAATACTATAACGCAGAAAGTTTCTGAAGAATCCGGATCACTCATGGAGGCTTCGGGTGTTATTCAACATATTGCAAGCCAGACAAACCTTCTTGCAATGAATGCAGCCATCGAAGCTGCTCATGCAGGGGATGCTGGTAAGGGATTTGCCGTTGTTGCAGACGAAATCCGTAAACTTGCCGAGGAATCTTCTGTACAAGGAAAAGCGATAACAGCGACGTTAAAAACCTTATCGGGTGAAATAGCAACGCTCTCCGCTTCTTCGAAAACGGCAGAGGACAAATTTAATGCAATTTTCAGTCTTTCGGAGCAGGTAAAGACTATGAGCAACAGGCTTACCGAAGCAATGCGGGAACAAGAGAGCGGTAGTAGGGAAGTGCTGCACGCTATTAAGAATATCAACGCAGTTACAACAGAGGTACAAGCCGGTTCAGCAGAAATGTTGAAAGGCGGAGAAGGGGTTGCGCAAGAAATACGGAAATTGGATGAGCTTACCCGTATTATCACTGAAAGTATGAATGAAATGGCATCCGGTGCAATGCAGATTAACAAGGCTGTACAGGAAGTCAATGCTATGACAAAACAAAACAAGCAGAGTATTGAGCACTTAACCAATGAGGTTGCGCATTTCAAGATATAAAGGTCTCATTCCCATGTAAAGACTTATCAAAAAGACCTGTTATCAGTCTTGCTGATGAGGCATCTTCTAAAAACTATGCCTTATTTTTCAGAGCTGCCGATGGTATTCTGTCGGCAGCGATTGACAGTAATGTATAATTTTCCGCTTTTAAGATAAGCTCAATGAGCTTTTTTGTATCAATAGTGCTGAGCTGCCGTGTATCTGCACTTGTATGTATTCTCCTCCTTGCAAATCGGCTGCTGTTTGTAAGGGCAGCGAAAGATAGTTTTCTGTGATAACGGTATGGACTCCATTGCGGGGAGCTTCGGCTACCCCGTATACCGTTTTGCCGTTCCAGGCTGTAAGATAGGCTGCTGTCTGCGCCTGTGCTAAAAGATTGAGTTTTTTAACCCGCTGTCCTGCAATCCGTTCCGGCACCTTGGGCTGCATCTTCCATGCCTCTGTACCAGGACGGGCGGAAAAAGGAAAGGCGTGTATTCCGGCAAAATTGAGTTCGCGGCACATCGTGTATGTTTCTTCAAAATCTTCTTCCGTTTCTCCGGGAAATCCGGTGATAATATCTACGCCGATAAACGGATTATCCTTTACACGGCGGAGTTCTGCTGCAGCATGGTATACGGTATCGCGGGTGTAGCTGCGGTGCATGGCTTTAAGTATTTTATTGCTGCCTGATTGGACGGAAAGATGGAAATGCGGGCAAATTTGCGGATGTCCTAAAAGCGGAATCAAAGCTTTGTCAATCCTGTCGGGATAGAGGCTGGAAATACGGATGCGGATGGCGCTGCGTTCCAAAATCAGCGCAAGTAAATCGGCAAAGTCTCCGGATTCGCTCCTGTATTGTGACAAGTTTACTCCCGAAAGGGTTACCTCAGAGATGCCCGTTTCTTCGATGCAACGCAGCCGGGCAAGGACTTCGGAAGCCGGTAGTGAAATGGATTTTCCTCGGGCAAGTCTGATCCTGCAATAGGCACAGGCTGCATTACAGCCGTCCTGTATTTTGAGAAAGGCTCTGGAATGAAACAAAAAGCGGGATGAACTAAGCGCAAACAGGGGCGGTTCCGTAAATGGCTGACAGCTATCGGATTGTCCGCTTGACTGTACGGTATGCTGATTGCTACCGGCTGCGCTGTCTATTCCTCCGGCAGCTAAACGAGTAAGGAAGGTACGCAGTGCACTGAGAAACAGCATAGTGTCAGGATGAGGCGTTGTTTGTACTAAATCTGCAAGATATGCCGGCAGTGCGGTCAGTAAATCTTTCTGCTGACCGGGGAAGGCAAGAATATGAGGATGCAGGGCTTCAATTTCTGCTGCTTCCAACTGGGCATAGCAGCCGGTTACTAAGATGACTGCATGAGGATGCTCTTTTGCAAGCAGCCGAAGCAGTCTTCTGGCTTTCTGTTCTGCTTTGCCGGTTACGGTACAGGTGTTGACAAAACACAGTACTGTATTTTCAGGAGGCAGGGATGCAAAGAACTTTGTTGTAGATGAAAGTACCGGCTGCGGATCGGATGCCCTTCCGGTATGATACAATGAAAAACCGGCTTCGGCACACAGGCTTGCAAAGGACTCTGCCTCAGCTTGATTGAGCCGACAGCCAAGAGTTTCAATGCGTACGGTACATAGTTGTGTGTTCATACATCAAGCAAGCCGTTAAAAACGGTGCAATACCCGCCCATAGCCTTTTTGCGCATCAACTGAGTTTTTGTTCAGCTTCAATGCAGTAGAATAAGCTTCCAAAGCTGTACGGTATTCTTTTGCTAGTTCCCGTGAATATGCAAGCCGAGTCCACCAGAGGCTGTTTAGTCTATCTAACCTTACTGCTGTGGAAAATGCAATATCCGCATGCCGGTATTTTCCCATGCGCAGATACAGTTCACCGATATGGTAATACACATTATTGAGCTTGCTGCCGTTTGGCGCATAGGCAATATAGTCTTCAAACAGACGCAGGCTTTCTTCATTTTTTCCCAGATGATAGAACGCCTGCGCATGGCTTTCGATAAGCCGCGGATCATACTGTGAAATAATCCGCCCTTTTGCAATCCAGTCTGCTGCTTGCTGATACTGACCGTCGGCGAGTAATGCCCACGTTAATACCACATAGCTATCTATATTCTGTGGAGTACGGTTGATTTCATTGAGGCAAACGCGCGCGGATTCTTTGTATCGGTGTTCCCGGTATAGCACCAGAGCGTCTTCTTTTTGTGCATACAGCTGAGCAGGATACAGAGCGCACAACATCAGCATGAACATACCAAGTATCCGCAATTTGAAAGAGATCGGCATAATCGGCGTATCCTTATGGGCGGGTCATGGTACAAATACCGCTGAAAAAGCAGCCGCTGTCCAATGTTACTTCGGGAGCTGTTACATCACCGGTTAACTTTCCTGAAGGAAAGACATGCACAGAGGTTTCGGCAGTAACATTACCGATTACTTCACCTTTTATAATCACACGATCTGCATAGATAGTTGCCTTAACCCGTGCATGCTCGCTTATCATTAAATCGCTCACGGATTGAATGTTGCCTTGTACCGTTCCTTTTATCATAAAGGGTTTTTGAAATTTGATGATTCCGTCAAACATAATATCCGGCGCTAAGACCGTATCGTAATCTTCTTCATCTAAATCTATCAGTTCTATTTTATCTGTTTCATTCATAGCTGCTAGAATAACAACGATCAGCAACTGAGGTCAAGAGCTTTGCACAACAAAACCAGGGTAAACGCATCAGACGGTTTTTAAAGAACCCCGCAGAAGAATAGAGGCTGTTCAACCATCTTGCAGGTCTATTCGCCACTGATGCGGGATGTCTTCTAAAAGAAGAAGAACTGGAAAAAATGTATGCCTCTGCAAGAAAGCCGGTAACGGCAACACGTAAAAACATGAAGCGTATCATGACAAAAGAACAGTTCCGTCTTCTGCGTAATCGTAATATCATTGAGAATGTTTGGTCGGTGATGAAGCTAAACTATAACCTTATCTATCACAGGGCAAGAAGCATAACCGGAATGTTCAGGCATTTTTTCTATAGGGAACCTCTAAAAACTTCAAGCCTATCGGCTTGTTCTGTAGGGAAATGGTTTGTCATATCCGCTAAAGCCGATTGCGAATCAGTTTTTAGAGGGTTCCCTGCAAAGAAAGCTCAAGGATAGGCTTAATAGAGTAACCCTGTTATAATACTGTTATGAACATGATCCGCAAATTACCGCTTGGCGTACAAAGTTTTAAAGATTTACGGGAAAAAGGTTTCCTTTATGTGGATAAAACAGAATACCTTTTTCGCTTGGCAACCGGCAGTAAGGTCTATTTCTTGAGCCGCCCGCGGCGGTTCGGGAAAAGCCTCTTTCTTTCAACCTTAGCAGCCTATTTCCGCGGGCAAAAAGAGCTGTTCAAAGACTTGTATCTTGGAAAAGCCGAAGAGAAGCAGTCTGCACAAGAAGGCAGAGAGGCGTGGCAAGAATATCCTGTACTTTATCTGGATTTTAATACAAAAAATTATATAGATGAGCAGGCTCTTGTAGATATTCTAAATCTTCATCTGAATGAGTGGGAAATACAGTACACTATACCTAAAACAGCAGCAGCTCCGGAAGATCGGTTTAGACTGCTTATCGCAGCTCTTTTTAAGCAAACCGGAAAACAAGTTGTTATCCTCGTAGACGAATACGATAAGCCTCTTCTGCAAACGATGGGGGGCAATGAAGAGCTGAACGAACGCTACCGTAATATGCTCAAAGCCTTTTACTCGGTGATTAAAACCTCTGATGAATACATTCGCTTTGCCTTTCTCACCGGTGTTACCAAGTTCAGCAAAATCAGCATTTTCAGCGATTTGAATAACCTCCGCGATATATCACTGGAAGAAGATTATGCTGGTATCTGCGGTATCACACAAACAGAACTTGAAACGAACTTCCAACCGGAGATACAAGCCCTTGCAGAAAAACAAAAGCTCGACTATTCGCAGGCGC
>NZ_JBQNBW010000093.1:0-6250 GCF_052169735.1 Treponema sp. | reverse complement strand
CAGGTGAACCGTTTCTTTTCTCCTTTTTTGGGGCATTTTATTTTACAACTTACCAAGACGCATTTCCCGCAGTATTTTCAGTTGACGCAGGCTGTATCTTTCGGTTACACTCACTCTGTATGAAAATTTGGCTAAAATATGTGATCGGTATTATTTTAGGCGTAACCTTTGCTGTTGTTGCGGGAACAGAAAATACCGCTTTTATAGAAATAACGGAATTTTTATCACGGGCTGCTATACAGTTTGGGCGGTATGCGCTCTACCCTGCGGTATTTTTCGGCTTCACTCTCAGTATTTTTGAGTTACGTGAAAGCAGAAGTATACTAAAAATTGCACTTGTTACTATCGTAACAATCAGTCTAGTCGCAGTTTTGCTTGCGTGTCTCGGCTTAGTCTCCGTACTCATCCATACCCCCGCGCGCATTCCTATCTTTGTTGAAGGTACTGCGGACATTCCCGTACTCGGTATAAAAGAATCCTTCTTACAGCTGCTGCCTTCAAGCTCTTTTGAAGCCCTGTTGAATGGAAGCTATATTCTGCCGCTGTGTATTTTCGGAGGATTTGCCGGAGCGGGGTGTGCAGTTGATAGAAATATTGCAAAACCGGCTATTACATTGATTGACTCTCTTGCGCGGATTTCGTATGCGGTGATGGTATTCTTTGTCGATATGTTTGCCTTCGGAATGGTAGCGCTTTCCGCCTATTGGCTGATACGGTTTCATACTATGCAGCAGACTGCCGTATTCACAGATTTTGCACTTCTTTTACTCGCCGACCTATTGATTACTGCACTGTTGATTTATCCGCTTTTATTAAAGATTTTCTGCCGGGATATAAATCCTTACCGTGTGCTCTATGCGGGCTTAGCGCCGATGCTGGCAGCCTTTTTTTCACAAGATATGCATGCTGCTCTCCCTGTTTTATTGCGTCACTCAAACGAAAGTCTTGGAGTGCGCAGGCGGATTTCGTCCGTAACACTGCCGGTAATGTCAATTTTCGGCAGAGCCGGTTCTGCCTTGGTTATTACTGTCAGCTTTATCGTCATATTAAAATCCTATTCGAGCTTAGGCATCGGGGTACGGGATATGCTATGGCTGGTGGGAATAGCATCCCTGTTTTCATGCTTTTTGGGGCGTTTTCCGGCAGGCGGAACTTATATTGCTCTTGCCTCTATTTGTGCACTTTATGGCAGAGGTTTTGAATCAGGCTATCTCATTTTACGTCCGGCAGCTTTTCTTATCGGATCAATAGCTGCGGCGCTCAATGCCCTAACGGCAATTACCGGAACCTATATCATCGCATATCAGTTTGATATGACAATCAAAAAAGATTTACGGTTCTTTATTTAAGGGGAGTCAGGCATACCAATGATTCAGCGGTTTCCGGTTCCTGATATTCTAAAAGAAGTCAGTACTGTTTTTCACACAGCAGGATTTTCAGTGTATCTCGTAGGAGGGGCAGTCCGCGATTTTCTCTTACAAAAAGAAGCAAGTGATTGGGATATTGCAACCGATGCACGTCCGGCAGATGTGATGAAATTATTTAGGCGGACTATTCCTACCGGTATTGAACACGGAACGGTTACCATTATCTATAAAAAAAAGCATATTGAATGCACAACATTCCGTACAGAGGCTGATTATAGCGATGGGCGGCACCCTACAGCTGTTGCTTATACCGCTTCTATCGAAGAAGATCTTTCCCGCCGTGATTTTACGATGAATGCGATTGCAATCTCACTTCCGGATGGCGCCGTTATTGACCCGTTTGGAGGCAGAGAGGATATACGCCAAAAATGCATTAAAACGGTAGGAAATCCCATAGACCGATTTTTAGAAGATGGGTTACGTCCGGTGCGTGCGGTACGCTTTGCAGCACAGTTGAGCTTTACTATTGATGATTCAACGTTACAAGCAATTCCCCAAACACTGCATATTACGCAAAAAATTTCCATTGAACGGTTTCGGGAAGAATTCACAAAAATGCTGATCTGTGAGGTACCCCTTCCGGGTCTGCGGCTTTTGGAATCTACCGGGCTGCTTACGCTTTTCATCCCGGAGTTGGCAGAATGCAGAGGTGTTGAACAAGGCGTCTATCATCATTTTGATGTGCTTGATCATAGTTTTTTGGTCTGCAATGCCTGTCCTGCCGGAGTGGATAATCTCCATATCCGCCTTGCAGGATTGTTCCATGATATTGGGAAACCGGCAGTGCGCAAGGAAGCAGCAGACGGAAGCTGTACCTTTTACCTCCATGAAGCGGTTTCGGAAAAGCTAACCCGCACTATTATGCGCCGGCTTAAATACTCAAATAGCGAAATAGAAAAAACAGCCCATTTGGTTGCACAGCACATGTTTCACTATGAACCGGCGTGGACTGATGCCGCAGTACGCCGCTTTATTGTCCGCGTCGGAAAAGAAAATATCAGCGATTTATTCGCATTACGCTATGCGGATGTGTTTGGATTGACCGGCAGCTATGGGGAACCGAGCTTTTTAGCGGAATTTACTGCGAGGATTGATGCAATCCTACAGGCTGACGGAGCGTACAGTATTAAGGATTTAGCAGTGAATGGGAACGATTTGATTGCAGCCGGTATTCCGGCAGGAAGAATCTTGGGACTCATCCTGCATGATCTTTTAGAAACCGTTTTAGATGATCCCGCACAGAATACCCGTGAGCAGCTTCTGCGCATTGCTGCAGCACTCTACGAACGCATAAAGCGGTTTCAATAGAGATAAACTGCAGCCGATAAACACATCGTGCGGAACACAGTGCCTAATCCGCTTTGCGGATAAACTACCGTGAACCGCTAAAACTTGCGTTTTTAGAAAATGTCCTACCGTCTTTTTCCAAACAGCCGCAGAAGAGCTAAGAAGATATTGATAAAATCAAGATACAGTTCCAAAGCTCCAATTACCGCAACTTTTTTATATGTTTCATTGTCTTGTGCATACTTAGCAGCCTGAGTTATTTTTTGGCTGTCATAGGCTGTCAAACCGGTAAACACACCGACTGTTACAAAAGAAATAAGCCAGTCGAATGATGATGAGCGTAAAAAGATATTGATAAGTGATGCAATTACAATACCGATTAAGCCCATCATAAGATACTTGCCTGCTGATTGCAGATTACTTCCGGTAGTTGCACCATAGATACTCATTGCGCCGAACATCAAAGCGGTTATGATAAAAATCCGTACAACCGATGTTCCGGTGTAGAGAAAAAGAATCGATGAAAGCGTCAATCCGTTAACCAAGGAGTAAGCGATAAACGCAACCGCTGCTGCGGTAAAACTCATCTTTCTGATACCTGCTGTCAACATAAAGACAAGCGCAATTTCCGCAATAATCAAACCGAAAAACGTAAAACGGCTTCCGAAAATAAGAGAGAAAAGCGTTTGGCTATTAAATACAGCAAACGCCGCAGCGCCGCTTATTGCAAGAGCTGCAACCATCCATCCATACACGGCAGTGATAAACCGCTGTGTGATTTTTTCATTAGCCTGCTGCAATGAAACATTGTCAAAAGAAGTATTGTTCATAGCCCTAATATACAAACGAATGCGGATTCTGTCAACTTTAGCGGTTTTTGCGGATAGCATACAGGATAGACAGTTATACTTAAAAAAGCTATACTCCCGCCACATGAAAGCTCAATATTCATCACTTTCGATTAAGACTCAGCTTTTAGTTATGCTGATTATTCCTATTACGCTTATTATGCTGCTCGTATCTCTTATGTGGTTCTTTCAGGTTAAAAAAATTATTACCACCAATGCACAGGAGACGCTCACTGCAGAAAAAGATTACTATGTTTCGATATGGGCTTCCTTTATTGCAGAGCGGGCACGGATATTGGAAGCGGCGGCAAGTGATATTGAATTGCATCTCGATGATCCTGCTCAGATGTATACCATTGCGTCTGCTGTCGATAAACGTTTTCATGCACAGATATTTGATGTCTATGCAGGACTGGAAAATGGGGTTTATATTGATTCTTCAGATTGGCAGCCGCCTAACGACTTCGTTCCCCGGCAACGTCCGTGGTATATTGCTGCATCCGCACATCAAAAAACTGCATTGACGGATGTCTATCTTGATAGCGTCCGGAATATCCCGATGATTACAATGAGTACTCCTCTGAAACGGAACGGCAAAATGGTAGGTGTTCTGGCAACAAATATCAAAATCGATAAGCTGCAAGCTCTGTTTATGGAACACGCAAGCAGCAAACGGACTGCTTTTATTGTTGATAAAGCGGGACATTTTCTCGTGCATGGACGGTATTCATTTAATGACAGTATCGATTCTATCAATGAACCGGTATACAAAGCCGTACTCGGTTCTATGACTTCAGAAATCGGTGTGCTGAAAAGGGTGAAAGTCGGCAGCAAATATTATTTCTCTATTCCATATTACGATGAAACCACCTCCTGGATATTTTGTATTATGGAGCCGGAAACAACCATTTTCGAACAGATAAACCGGATTCGGCTCTGGGCATTAGTATTCGGTACTCTTATTCTGGCAGTATGTGCCGGAATTATTTTCTTTGCGCTTTCACATCTTACTGCAATGTTTACCGTTATTAACCGCGCGTTGAAAAATATTGCAAAGGGGGATGGCGATTTAACGATAAGACTTCAAGTACACACGGCAAAAGAATTTAATAAAATGTCGCGCTATTTTAATGAAACGATAGAAAAAGTACAAATATCTATTGGAGCGGTAAAAGAAAATACCGATATTATGCACCATGTCGGCAGTAGCCTTGCGAATACTATCATTGATACCTCCGATGCAATTCATCAAATAAATGCAAATATTAACAGTGTTAAACAGCAATCTTTTATTCAAAGTACAAGTGTGAGCGAAACTGCTGCAACCATGGAAGAAATTGTGCGGACTATTCGGCAGCTCAATAGCAGTATCGCTGCACAAACGGACAGTGTTGCGCAGTCTTCTGCCGCAGTAGAAGAAATGGTTGCTAATATTGCATCAATTACACAAACACTGGGAATAACAGATGATACCATTAAAAATCTTGTAACGGTAACTAATGAAGGGAAAGAACGTATTGTAACGGCAACACAAGTATCAAAGAAAATTGCGGAGGAATCCGGCAGTTTGCTGGAAGCATCGAATGTTATTCAGCATATTGCATCGCAGACAAACTTGCTTGCTATGAATGCAGCGATCGAGTCTGCTCATGCGGGTGAAGCAGGGAAGGGGTTTGCTGTTGTTGCGGATGAAATTAGAAAGCTGGCTGAAGAATCTTCTGTACAAGGCAAGGTAATTACTGCGACACTCAAATCTTTGAGCAGTGAACTTGAAATGCTGTCTGCTTCATCTCAAGTTGCCGAAAAAAAATTCACCGATATTTTTCACCTTGCAGAACAAGTAAAAAATATGAGCAACCGTCTTACCGAATCGATGCGTGAACAGGAAAACGGCAGTAAAGAAGTACTGCGTGCAATGAAAAATATCAGCACAGTAACCATGGAAGTACAAGCCGGATCGGAAGAGATGCTGAAAGGCGGGGATAGTATTGCCGAAGAAATGCAGCGTCTTGATACACTTACCCGTACTATTACCGGTAGTATGAACGAGATGGCTGCCAGTACCGTACATATTGATCAAGCTATTCATGAGGTTACTGAAATCAGCCGGAAAAACACGCAAAGTATTGAACGCTTAGTTTCTGAAATCAACAAATTCAAACTTTGATGAACCTGTAGACACGCTGCGCAAAATTTATTATCCTTCGATAAGTACTTTATAAAGTTTTAAGGCATCTTTTAAGAACTCAGATATGTTTTTTTAGAGATGCCTTTATTATTATAGAGAGGAGTTTGCATTACAATGGAAAAAGCAAAGGCAAGACGGTTCTCGATCCGCTTTAAGCTTATTTTCGTCTTTGGTTTATTGCTGCTCGCGGCGAGTTCAGTAGAAGCGGCGCTTGCAATTCGCAGTGCGCGAAAAGCTATCACCGAGAAAATTGAAACACACATGCTGGATAAAGCGACTGACGTGGCAACGATTATCGATGGCAGAATTAGTGCGTTATTCCAATTCCTCGAAGGCATCGCACGGATGCCTATCCTTACTGATCCTGCCTATTCGTATCAAGACCGTGTATTATTCTTGGAGTAAGAAGCCGACTTACACAGCACCATTATTGAAATGGATATTATGGAGTGATACAATAAAAGTGCAGTGCCAAAATTGCCGAAAAAGAGAGGAGGAAA
>NZ_JBQNBW010000092.1:0-6256 GCF_052169735.1 Treponema sp. | reverse complement strand
AACGGTACAAAGCTGATAGCAAGAAAATTGTGCTGGTAGGAAGCTCTTTTGATGAGCAGACACGTACAATAAGGGACTGGAAAACCGAAGTGCTATAGCAATCAGCACCCCCGACGCGGCATGTGGGCATTAACCCTCCGCACAAATAGACCGCAAAGATCGTAGATGGAGAACTAACGGTAATATAACAGGCTTCCTCTTCTTCAGCATTGCCGCTGATGCAGCCGGGAAAAGTGTACAGGGGGCACTGCTCAGCAACGTCCCCCTCGGTTAACAGGAAGGCATCTCTAAAAAGCCAGTTAGAATCCTTTAGTAAACTGCTGTTTCCGGCGCTTTCGTATCCATATCTTTTTCAAGAGCTTTTTCTTCCGGCGCTGCTTGCAGGCAAGGGGTGTCAGCCATGCAAAAGAGGATTCGTCATCTAGTTCCGTTTTTGGTGAAAAAGCCGGGCTAAGCCGGTATGCGATACTGACACCGCAGGCAAGGAGCAAAAAGAGCGCCGGCAGCCAATCCTTCCATTGTGCATATACCGTTTGCCGGCGAGTATAAATCGGTATCTGAACAGGTATAGCTGCGGAAGTAAAAAGCGGCAGCGATGTAAGAATGAAGCCCCTAGGATCAACGACGCAGGTATAGCCGCCATTGGTTGCACGGACAAGCGGAGTCCGCAATTCAATAGCACGGAAATAGGCAACTGCAAAATGCTGATACTCGGCGCTTGCTGTTTTAGACCACGAATCATTGGTTAGATTTATCAGTATATCGCTGTTTTGATTATGTAAATCAGCACAGAGCGCGGGAAACGCATCTTCAAAGCAAATAGGAGCGGCAAACCTGATGGTGTTTCCATTTTGAGTATCGAGCGCCATCGTTTTATAGACCTTTCCCGGTTCCCAGCCCGAAGAAAATCCGACTAAAGAACTAAAAAAGCGCTGCACTAGCGGATGATCGAGGAATGGGATATACTCGGCAAAGCATATCAGCTGTATTTTCGAGTAGGTATCTGCAATACTGCCGTCAGGGTTGATCATATAGACCGCATTGGAATACTTATCTTGTTCTGCATCTACTAAAAGCGGGGAACCGGTCAATATCGGAATATTCATGCGCTGTAAAAAATCAGTAAATGGCTCCGATTCGGGCAAACTGTTATAATAGTCCCTGAACTGATCATATCCGTAGGCAAGGCTGCTTTCGTTCCATACGATCAGATCGGGTTTAACCGGAGAAGCCTCAATAGCCGCTTCCGTCATTGCTTGAGTCTTGCTGAGGTTGTTAAAAAAAAGATGTAAACCGGACACCCAGGGGTCAGTGTTTTGCTGTACCAGTACGAGTGAGAGATTTTGTTTTACTTCACGCCTTTCACACAGCCGGTAGAGTCCATACCCATTGACAAGCACCAGTAAGGCAGCAGTAAACACAGCCGGTGCGTAGAGCTGTTTTTTATCTATTCGCGCAGCAGCGGTGTATAGTTGTCTAGTATGTACCGCAAATTGTAGTCCTTTTAAACCGTATCTGGCAATGCACAGTTCAGTAAAGACCGCGGATGTCAACGCAACAAGAAAGGTAATACCCCATATCCCGGTAATATCAGCAATCTGAATAAACGGAAGAAGTGATAAGGTTGTCATAGCAAGGCTTCCCCACGGATAGGCAACAAACCCGCTCCCCTTAAACCACTCCCACAGTGTCCACAGTACAGCGAAGGCAAAGGGACGTACCCTGATTGGAAATTGCATGGCATAATAAAACCAAACACCGAAAAGAGAGCCTAAACAAAAATAAGCAATAGTTGAAGCGCCGAGGGTGAATATTGCAAAATTTTCAAAATATGCCAACCAGAAGCTGGATATCAGATGTATAAGCGCAATAACCGCACCGTACATCAACCCTGAACGTCTCCGTGAAGGGCTAAAGCAAAACGCAATATAAATCGGAATAAGCGCAGCAAAACCGAAATATCCCGAACCGAAATGCAGATACTCATTCGGTATTCCAAACGAAAGCATCACCGCTGTACAAACAGCTGCTAAAAAAGAAGAAATAATTGACATAATTTTACAGCAATTTAATCATTTTTCTTGAATTATTTCAATATAACGGCTATTATAGTAAGTATGCAGAAGATTCTACCTTTTCATGTAGATGAGTATGGCGATGAGCCGGAAGTTACGGTTGCGGTTCCCGGCCGTTTTCACTTATTAGGTGAACATACATGGTTTGCGCAAGGTAATACCCTTTCGATGGCTATTGATCACTATCTGTATCTATGTGTTTCTAAACGAAAAGACTCGAATTACCGCTTCCTTTCGCTTTCGCTCAAAGAACGGAAAAAAGTTGCTGCTGTTAATTTGCGGTACCGGAAAGAAGACCGCTGGGCAAATTCGATAAAAGCTGTTATTCTCTCATTTATGGATCAAGGGATCGATATCTCCGGTCTTAATTTTACCATTTTGTCCGAAATTCCTGGGGATGCAGGGCTTGGAACGCCGAATGCGCTCAAGGTTGCAACAGCCACAGCATTGCGCAGAATATTTGCCCCGCGGCTGACAAAAGCTGATTTAGTGGATATTCTCGAAAATGCCAATGTACAGCATCTCAAAACCTATCCCCACCGTGCAGATATTTTGTGTTCGCTGTATGCAAAAGCCGGTCATTGCATTAGAACCGATCACCGGCGGAAGACAGCTGATATATATCCCTTCCCTATCCACAATTATCAGATTATTCTGACTGATTCACGGGTGCCTCGGCAGCTTGCACGAGAAGAATTAAATCACCGTATTCAAGAGTGTATGGAAGCCTATGAGCGTGTCAAAAAAATGCCGGACATTCCGCAAGATGTCAGTAAACTTGCCGAAAGCGATCTAAGCGAACTGTCTATCCCGGAATCAGTGCGGCGGCGGGTATTGTATATTATAAGGGAATCCATTAGTGTTGATGATGCCATTGCAGCTCTTCAAAAAAACGATTGGGTTGTCTTTTCCCGTATTGTAACCCGCTCGCAGGAGAGTTTGCGCGACCGCTTTGAAATTTCTTGTCCCGAATTGGATTGGTTGGTCAAACGGGCTATGGAATTTATCCTTCCCGACACCAACGATATTGTATGTTCCCGGCTTACCGGACGCGGATTCGGCGGCTGTACCTACAGTATTTTGCGTGCAAACGATATTCAGTCGTACATAGAAAAATTAGGCGATTATGAACGGATTTTCGGTTTTAAACCGTTATATTACCGGGTAAAACCCGCAGGCGGAGTGCGTATACTATGAGTGAACAATCACAAGATACGGTTCTTACAGAGGGAATGAGTCTCTATCGGCGTAAACAATATGAGGATGCCCTGGCAGCATTCTTGAAAATTTCTTCGAAAGACCCTGAGATCAATTTTGATCTTGCCTATTATATAGGATTGTGCTACGCGAGTCTTTTGCAGTATGATGATGCCCTTGTGTACCTTGAGCAAATTATTACCGCCGGTACCGATATTGCGCGAGTCTATCAATGCAGGCTGATTCTAGCATTTATTTATACCAAAACCGGACGCCCCCGGTTAGCTGAATTTGAGCTTTCAAAACTGTTGGACGCAGGCTATGAATCACCGCAGGTACATACCTCTATGGCATATTTGGATTATGCACGGGGAAATACCGAAAAAGCAGCAGAGCTCTACGAAAAGGCGCTTCAGCTTGATCCGGAAAATGCGACAGCGCTTAATGGTCTTGGGTATATCCTTGCCGATAGCGAAAAAGATTTAACCCGTGCGCTTATTTTGTGCAAAAAGGCGCTTGATGCACAGCCTGATAATCCTGCATATTTGGATTCTCTGGCATGGACGTATTACAAGATGGGATTTGATACCGAAGCTCGATCGTATATCCAACGGGCAGATGAACAGCTGTCCGGGAACGAGATTATTGAAGAACATCTTCAAACCATCTTGACTAAAAGACGATCCTAAAGTACAAAAACATCTAAACGCAAAGGTTTTAGACCCTTTCAGAAGGACTAGCATGATGTTTATAAAGAAAATAGTACGGGCAGCAAGCATTTTGCTGCTTTTACTGTGTACCGGGACTTTATTACCGGCACAAACCAATACGCTGCAGCCCCGTTTGAGTTCTGCTGACCGGGATCACGGTTTTGAAGAGTTCCGGCGCGGGGTGCAGGCATATTACCGCGGAACATTTAATGAGGCTATTTTATTGTTTGAAAAAGCCTTAACACATATTCCCGGAGACCCCCTGATTTTTGATTGGCTTGGGCAGGCGTACTATCGTTCCGGTATTGAAGGAGCAGCGCTTGAGCAGTGGGAAGCTGCTGCTGCTTCGGGCTATGGCGGGCAGCTGCTCAAAAACAAAATCGAAGTGGTAAAGGAGCGGCGGAGTACCCAACCGGATTTTGCAGAATCCGTCCGTTATGTTGAAACCGCCGTATTTGAATCAAGCCAAGACAGTACGGTCTTTTTTAAGCAGCCTGTTTCCGTAGCAGCTCTCGGAGACGGCAGTTTTTGGGTTGCCGCCTACGGCTCAAATGAACTGGTGCATTTTGATATTAACGGAATTGTGCTTGAGCGGACGAGCGGACCCCTCCACGGCTTTGACCGTCCTTTTGACATTCTACCGCTTAAAAATGGAAATCTTCTTATTTCCGAATTTGCAGCCGACCGCCTTTCGCTTTTAACCAAAGACGGTAAGTTTATTAAATCCTTCGGAACACGGGGGCGCGGAATCGGGGAATGTATTGGGCCTCAGTTTTTAGCATACGATTCCTACGGGAATATCTTTGTTACCGATTTTGGGAATGCCCGTATTGCGGTTTTCTCCCCGGATGGTGAAGGACTTTTTACCTTTGGGCAGCGCAGCGGCATCTTTCCGGGCTTTACCGCCCCTGCCGGTATCGCTATTCTGGATGATTTAGTCTATGCAGCAGATGCGGTAAAAGGATGTATCTATGTGTTTGACACAGCCGGTAACTACATTAGAACCCTTCTGCCGGACGGCAGTGTTCCCCAAGCGGAATCCATGCGGATATGGAAGAACAATCTTTTGATCTCGTGCGCAAACAAGGTATACCTGGTTGATATAAGCTTAGCCAGCTTGTACACGGTTGCAAGCCTCGGTAATGCACCGGCAAGACTCACCGCAGCAGTGCCGGATTCCAACGGAAGTCTTTTATTGGTGGATTATAAAAACGGGAATATTCAGGTTTTTTCGCATATCAATGAACTTGCAGGGGGGCTTTTTGTCCGCTTTGACCGTGTTTATTCCGATAAGTTTCCAACCGTTACGGTGGAAGTACGGGTAGAAAACAGGATGGGGCAGCCTCTTGTCGGTTTAACGGCAAATAATTTTTTTCTTACCGAATCAAACCGGCAAGTCAACGACTTTACGCTGAAAGGTTCTGCCTATTTGAATACCGGCTGTGACATTGCCCTTGTGGTTGAACGTTCACCACAATCGGAAAAAGAATTTGAGCTGGTAAGAACGGTGGTAAAAGAACTTGCTGAAGCTATGCAGGGAAAAGGAAGCATTTCTATCATCTCCGCTTCTCAAATCCCGGTGCTGGAAGGTAAGTTTTCTCCGGAGACTCTTATATCGCAGCCGCTGAAAGTAAAAGCCTCATGGTCTTCTCTGTGGAACTGCGATCTTGCAGTGCGGCTTGCAGGAGGAGAACTGATCAATGCAGCACAAAAACGGGCGGTTGTATTCCTATCGTTTGAAGATATAAGCTCCGAAAGTTTTAAGCAGTATAGCTTAAATGATCTTGCATCGTATATGAACAACAACGGTATACGATTTTACGCAGTCAATCTTCAGCAACGGACATTACCGGCAGAATTAGCATATCTCTGTGTTAAAACAGGAGGGATGCACACCTATATCTATGCGGAAAAAGGCATTGCTCCGATCATTGACGACCTCATCGCAAAACCGGTCGGCTCTTATCAGCTCAGCTATGCCTCAAGTTTACCGACTGACTTCGGGCGTGCATATCTACCGGTTGAACTTGAGGTTCGGCTTTTAACCCGGTCGGGACGGGATGAAACAGGTTATTTTGCACCGCTGCAGTAACGCAATCAAGTATCTTAAAAACTAAGCAATTTTTTTAAGATATGAGACCTATTCGATAACTGCGTTTTCGAATAGGTCGACAAGTTCTAAATTGCACAAATAGTGCGATTTAGAACATCGCATTTCAAGGTAACCTGTTCAGAAACATAAGTTTCCGAACAGGTTTATTAAAAAGACTCTTA
>NZ_JBQNBW010000091.1:0-6430 GCF_052169735.1 Treponema sp. | reverse complement strand
GGCACGGATGCCGCTGGTTCCAAGCTGCAGCAAGTTTTTCGTCAGAAAAACTTGTTGTTGTACAGTGTACACGGACGTACGCTGTACAACATGCCTGCGGGTATTTTTTGTGCACTCCTAGCATCTGCCTCACCTATTTCCAAAAGGCTTTTTTTCGCAATAGACAACGCATCTACTGCGTTACGTTATCAGAAGTGTGCATGGATGTACACTTCTGAACAATATTTCAATTCTGGATAATTTCTCTCTCTTAATTTTTACTGCTAAATAAATCAAAGCTCCCTATTTTTTAATTCCGATTTCACACCGGCAATAGGGGGGGTCCAAAGGGGTACCCCTTTGGTCGTCATTTTTCTTTTTTTGGGGTCGTAGGGGGCTTTTTTCTTTTTATCGAAAAAAAAGAAAAAAACTCCCTACACAAAGGAGGTACACAATGAAAAAGCGGTTTTCTTTAAGGAAAAGGCTTGTTATTATTTTCGGTTTATTGGTTGCCCTTGCATCAACTACGCAAGGCTTTTTTGCCGTCAGAATTGCACGTAAAGCCGTAACTGAAAAAGTCGAAAGGCATCTTATCGATAAAGCAACCGACACGGCAGCGGTAATTGATGGTAAAGTAGCATCTTTTTTTCAATTTTTTGAGGGAATAGCCCGTGTGCCGATACTGCGTGATCCTGCTGTTTCTTACCAAGAAAAAACGGCATACTTAAAAAAAGAAGCTGCCTTTAACGATAGAATTCACAAAATGGATGTATGCGATATGAAAGGAATACAATATACGGACAACGGACAAACACTGGATGTGTCCGGCAGAGATTTTTTTATGGCTGCTTCTAAAGGAAAAAGTTTTGTTGCAGAACCGCTCGTTTCCCGCTTGGATGGGGCTTTTATTATCGTATTTGCTGTTCCGATTTATGATGATAATCATTCTGTTATGGGTGTTTTAGTGGCAACCGTTGAAGCATCTATTCTTTCACATGATATAGCGGATATTATCGTCGGCGAGACAGGATATTGCTATATTCTTGGTCTTACGGGAACCACTATTGCATCAAAAGCGTTCGATAGAGTAAAGGCCATGGAAAATGTAGGAAATATGGCATTGACTGACAGCTCTCTGGCTTCTCTTGCAGCTTTCGAAAAGATGGCTGTAGAAATAGATGATCCTTCCATCGGTTTTTATACCTATAATGGGATAAGTAAAATTGCGTCTTATGCTACGATGAAGACAACCGACTGGACCGTTGTCATAAATGCGCCGAAAGAAGAATTTATGGGGGCAATTAATATACTAGGCTTCTCGATGATTGGTATAGGTCTGGCAATTTTAGTGATTGCGCTTATCAGTGTATATCTTGTTGCCCGTGCAACGGTAAAACCGATTCAAAGGGTTGTTTCCGCTTTGCAGAATATCGCACAAGGCGAAGGCGATTTAACAGTGCGTTTGCCGGTGCATGGCAACGATGAGATTACCGATATGGCTGAATACTTTAATGAAACAATCGAAAAAATCGGCACGTCTATCCGGCAGGTCGGTGTAAATAGTGATACGATGGAAGAAATCGGTACGGAACTTGCATCCAATATGACCGAAACAGCGAGTGCGGTAAATGAGATTAGTGCGAATATCGACGGGGTTAAACAGCAGGCAATGACTCAAGCTGCCAGCGTTACTGAAACGGCAGCAACTATCGAAGAAATTGTCCGAACGATTAAACAGCTGAATAACCATATTGAAACACAGGCAGCAAGTGTCGCTCAATCTTCGTCTTCGGTAGAGGAGATGGTTGCGAATATCGCTTCTATCGGACAAACACTGGGGAAAACCGATGACGTAATCAGAAATCTTACATCGGCAACCGGTGACGGCAAAGCAACATTGGAGATATCCAACACCGTAACACAGAAGATAGCCGAAGAATCCGGTTCCCTCTTGGAAGCGTCGAATGTTATTCAGCATATTGCATCGCAAACTAACTTGTTAGCAATGAATGCAGCAATCGAAGCAGCGCATGCGGGAGAAGCAGGAAAGGGCTTTGCTGTTGTTGCCGATGAGATCCGAAAACTTGCCGAAGAATCTTCTGTGCAAGGCAAAACCATCACTGCTACCTTAAAAACGCTGAGCGGAGAAATAGAAACACTTTCCAGCGCTGCTAAAACGGTAGAAGAAAAGTTTAATGCGATTTTCACGCTTGCTGAAGATGTCAAAGTAATGAGCTCCCGGCTTACTGAAGCAATGCAGGAGCAGGAAAACGGCAGCAAAGAAGTGTTGATTGCAATTAAGAGTATCAACAGCGTTACAACGGAGGTACAGGCAGGCTCTGAAGAGATGCTGAAAGGCGGACAGGGAGTCGCAGAGGAGATGCAAAAGCTGGACAATCTCACACGTATTATCACCGAAAGCATGAATGAGATGGCATCGGGAGTTGTGCAGATTAACAATGCGGTGCAGGAAGTAAATGCGTTGACGCAGAAGAATAAGCAGAGTATTGAGAGCTTGGCGGAAGAGGTTGGGAAATTTAAGACTAATTAGGGATATTGATCTGTAAAAATTCCTCGACTTTTTTCAGTTTATTGCGTATACTTTTAATAAACCTGTTCGAAGATACAGTTATCGAACAGATCTAATATAAGATGGCAGACATAAACGTCCCGTATAAAGCGGAGACATATCTGACTGTTAATCTATAGGAGGATAGTATGAATATCAATGTACAGGCAGTTAAATTTGCGCTGGATGAAGATCAAAAAGCGTTCATCCACAAAAAGTTTGAGCGGATCAAGTATGCGGAAGATTTGATTGTTGATGTGCTTTGCACAATAAAGTTCGATAAGAAATTTTCCTATGAATGTACGGTCAACTTTAAGGGCGGAACGGCGCATGTTTCAACTGATGACTATGACTTTAATGCCGGAGTCAATAAGCTGATGGATGTTCTTGATCAAAAAGTCAAAAAAGAAAAAGATAAAATACAAGCAAAAAAATAAATAGTAAAGGTACCGCATAACAGTACACCTGTTCGGAAACTTACATTTCTGAACAGGTCTCGTGCTGCTCTGCTGCGGTACCGGTTCATCTATAGGGCATCAAGGCTAACCGATTTTTTAGAGATGCCCTATACACGCTTCAACGACGCATAAAAGTCATTTCCCTTATCATCGGTTATCAAAAATACCGGTAAATCTTTTACGGAAATAAGCTGAACAGCTTCCATACCGAGATCGGGATAGTCAAGTACTGTCCGTGCTGTAATATGCTTTTCGGCAATGAGGGCAGCAGCTCCTCCGATAGTGCCGAGGTAAAATGCCCCGTATTTTTTGCAGGCAGTACGCCATAGCTCGGAACGGTTCCCCTTAGCAATAGTAATCAATGCAGCTCCTCTACTCATCAGCTCATCAGCATAGGGATCCATACGGTTTGCCGTTGTTGGTCCAAAACTCCCGATAACTGCTCCGGCAGGTGTTTCGGCAGGTCCTGCATAGAGAATAGGGTAGTGCAGAGTGTAGTCCGGCAATGGTTTACCGCTCTCCAGCAATGCCTTCCACCGGGCATGTGCAGCATCCCGTGCAACCAAAATATCACCGGAAAAAAGGAAAGCTTGTCCAACCGCATAGCGGGAAAGTGCTGTACGGGCAGCAGCAAGAGAACCAAGGTCGATGGCAACCGGTTCTGCATTATGAAGTACCGAAGTGCCGGTATGCAGTGCTGCTTCATTATTTTGCCGGACGGCACGGAGCGCCTTTTCCAAAAACGGCTGCGGGTCTGCGATATTTTTTTGAAGGAATGCCCCTTCTTTGCTGATATAACCGACCAGATTCCGGTGAGCATTGCATGAAACGCCGATAGAAGCAAAGCAGCTTGCTCCGTGCCGCGGTAAGCGGAATACGCGGGCATGGGCTGCAAGGTGGGTACCGCCGAATTGGGCACCTAAGCCGGTTTCCGCTGCAATGCGCACTATCCGTTCTTCCCACTCCCGGCACCGCAGCGGACGCACACCGCCTATTGAATCCGTCCAATGGAGTCCTGCATCTGCAGTATTCAGCTGCTCTACAGCATCCCAGTAACCGGTGGTTGCCAGCTTGAGTGTGAGGAGATTCTGCTCAGGGCTTAAACCTCCAATCACTACGGCAATGGTATAAGGAGGGCAGGCAGCTGTCCCCAAAGCTGCAATCTTTGTTTTGAGAAATTGCTCAAAGGATTGGGGATTGAGTAATGCTTTTGTTGCACAGGTAAAATCGGTTTTATTTGAAGAGCCTCCGCCTTTTGCACAGAATAAGAAGCGATAGGAAGGGTTCTGTATATGCTCTTCTGCTCCATTGCTGCATAATGCCGCATTGTCCGTACTGAATATATCGATTTGAGCCGGTAAATTGGTGGCAGTGTTTTTTTCATCAAAAAGAGAAGACGGCATATTGATTGAAAAGCGGAGATTGTTTTCTTTGTATGCCCTGCCGATCCCTGCGGTGAGGGCGGTACTGTCGGAGCTGAAACCTGCAGTCTGATTTTCGGTTTGTGCCTCTGCCGTTTGGGTAATAGAAGAAACCGCTGCGTCTTTCCATGCAAAGACTTGTGCTACACCGGTGTCTTGGCAGAGCGGCAATGACCCTTTTGCTGCAATTACCGCATTCTCCAAGAGCTTTATTGCAACTAATCGGTCATTTTCAGAAGATGCAGGATCAGCGGCAACCTGTACAAGGCTTTCCAGATGCTCTTGCGGAAAGGTAAAGGATAAACGTTTAAACGCTTGTTCAGCAAAAACCGCAAGTACAGCTCTATCAATGCTGAAGCCGTTTTCATGGGGTGCCGCTGCAAGGCGGGATGCCGGTATAATCTTTTCAAATTCCATAGGGTCTAGTATAAGTCAAAAATGCTGAATGTGCTAGAGTCGATCTATTCGATAATTGCGTTTTCAAATAGGTCGACGAGTTCTAAATCGCACAAATAGCACGATTTAGAATATCGCATTTCAAAGTAACCTGTTCAGAAACGGAAGTTTCCGAACAGGTTTAGTTATGGACACAAGGCTTGCCATGCAGCTTCAGCGGCAGCTTGTTCCGCTTCTTTTTTGCTTTTCCCCTTTGCAGGACCATACTCTGTACCTTTAATCTGTACTTTTACTTGAAAAACACGGTCGTGATCGGGACCTTGGGTTCCAATAAGGATATACTTCGGTACGATTTTATATTTTTTTTGTACATATTCTTGCAAAAGTGATTTGTAATCTCGATACTGATGCCGGTTATGCTCTACAAGATCTAACTGCGGCGCAATAATATCCAGTACAAAGCGCTGCACTGCTTTAAAACCGGAGTCCAGATAAAAAGCTCCGATTAACGCTTCCACAGCATCTGCCAACAGCGCTTTTTTTCTTCTTCCGCCCGATACTTCTTCTCCATGTCCAAGTACTAAATATTCATCGATATGAAGTGCAAGTGCAAGTGAAAAAAGAGAGTCCTCTGAAACTACAGCAGCCTTGATCTTTGCCAAATCACCTTCAGGTTTATCAGGATGTGCAAGATAGAGTTCAGCTGCTACAATCATACCGAGAACGGAATCCCCTAAGAATTCAAGCCGTTCATTGTTGACAGGAGCATCCGCGTGTTCATTAGAAAAAGAACGATGATGAAAAGCAATATCCAATAAATAGGGATTTTTAAATTTACATTTCGCGGTTTTTTGAAAAACAAGCAGTTCTTGCTTCCTTTGTTTGTCTAAAGCCTGTTTAAAAGGAAACAAGAACCCATCCCTCCGCCAAGTTATTTTGACTGAGCTTCTTTAATAAAGTCGTAAGCATCTCGTACTGTTTCAAATTCGCTTACTTTTCCATCCGGAATCTTTATACCCATCTCTTCCTCGATAGCGTACACTAATTCATAGGTATCAAGGCTGTCGGCACCAAGATCTTGGCGGAAAGAAGAATCGAGCGCAATTTTATCGGCATCGATTTCAAGCTTTTCTGCAATCAGCTTCTGAATTTTAGCAAATAACTCATCCATAAAAGAAAATCCTCTCTTAATTTAATGTATCGGGATCAACAACCTGATGTCCGCGGTAGTGACCGCATTTAGAACATACATGGTGAGATAAAATCAAATTACCGCAATTTGCACACTCCACAAGATGAGGAGCTGTCAACCGCATATTTATTCCCCGGCGGCGGCGTGTGCGTGCTTTTGATGTTTTAGCTCTTGGCACTGCCATAAGGTAACCTCCAAAATCATAATTAAATCAGAAAAATATATTTTATACTATACGTGAATGCTAAAATAGTCAATATCAAATTATCCAAAACTTTCCACAGCTGATACATCGGGGCTTCTTTAGAATTTTGTGTCCCACAGGGTCTTGTTTTTTCGGATTACAGTTATGGAAGATATTAGACCTATTCGATAACTGTGTTTTCGAATAGGTCGACGAGTTCTAAATCGCACA
>NZ_JBQNBW010000090.1:0-6650 GCF_052169735.1 Treponema sp. | reverse complement strand
TCGCCAAATACATCACCTTATAAATCGAATCGTCATCCGGAAAACTTGATTTATTAAACCTATTCGGAAACTTGCGTTTCTGAATAGGGTACCTTGAAATGCGATGTTCTAAATCGTGCTATTTGTACGATTTAGAACTCGTCGACCTGTTCGAAAACGTAGTTATCGAACAGGTCGAATATCTCAAGCCTGTCCATAACGGTTAGTTTTCCCCCACGTCCTCCTTTCTGATGCTCTACCTTATTTCTTCTCTCAAGGACTTCCAGCATAAGGTAGAATGCCGCTTTTTTCACTCCGAAAAGCTCCTGAAATTTCTCTTCGCTCTGTCTTTCTATTTTTTCTTTCGTTTCCATCTTACTTTACATTATAGCATACCCAGACCGGTTTCCGAATAGGTCTACTATATTTTCACCGATGCTCATTAAACTCATATACGGCTCAAATTGCTGCTCTTTGGTTTAGCGTGCGACAATTTTCATAAGGTATTGGTAGGCAAAACGTATGAAAACCCACTAGGTATCTCTAAAATCTCACCACGTTCTTAGAGATACCCTTATTATGCAGGGAAGTAGGCTCGCCCTATAAAATTTTATACATTAAACTTTAAATTTAGCAACTTCTTGCGTAACATTTTCAATGCCTGTTTTATTTTTTTGTGCAATACTATTGACGGCTTGTACCATATTGCCAATTTGAACAACACTCAACGCCATTTCATTCATACTATTGGTCATAGTATTGGTTAAACTATCCAGTATACGCATTTCTTCTGCAACATCTTCCCCGCCTTTCAGCATTTCTTCGGAACCTTTCCGTACTTCTGTTGTAACAGCGTCGATATTTTTGATAGCAAGCAGAACCTCTCTGCTACCCTCTTTTTGTTCGCTCATTGCTTCGGTTAAGCGCATACTCATAGTTTCCACTTCTTCCGATAAGGTAAAAATAGTGTTAAATTTTTCTTCAGCAGTCCCTGCCGATTCGGAAAGCGCTTCAATTTCGCCGCTCAAACTTCTGAGTGTTTGAGTAATATTTTTTCCTTGCACAGAAGATTCTTCGGCAAGTTTACGTATCTCATCGGCAACAACGGCAAAGCCTTTGCCTGCCTCTCCTGCATGGGCGGCTTCAATTGCTGCATTCATTGCCAATAGGTTTGTCTGGGAGGCAATATGCTGGATAACATTCGAAGCTTCTATTAATGACCCTGACTCTTCAGTAATTTTTTGTGTTATAGTATTTGCATGCGCAACCGTTTCTTTTCCGTTTGCGGTAGCTTCAGCAAGTGTTTTAATGGTATCATCCGTTCTCGCAAGTGTTTGCGAAATAGAAGCAATATTGGCTACCATTTGTTCTACTGCCGAGGATGACTGCGCGACACTTGATGCTTGTATTTCTATACTGTTGTTGAGCTGCTTTATCGTACGGAGAATTTCTACAATGGTTGCAGCTGTTTCGGTAACGCTTGATGCTTGCGTTAGAGCTTGCTGCTTAACATCAGCAACATGCTCATTGATTCTCTGAATAGCCAGAGAAGTTTGATCCATATTAGAACTAAGTTCGTGTCCGGTTTTTGCCATCATGTGTGAATTGGTCCCGACTATTTGTACTACCATACCAACTTTTGCAATTGTTTCGTTAAACGCTTTTGCTAGTTCGGCAATTTCATCATTTCCATGAATAGGTAAGCGTACCGTGAGGTCACCTTCCCCTAAGGAAATATTTTGCATAGCAGCTACAGTCTTTTTAATAGGATTACTGATTTTTGATGCAATAAAATAGATAATAATGATGGCGATACTAAAAAGTATGCTAACTACAGTAATCATAGACAATTGCAGCATTTTAATAGATAGCATAAACTCATCATACGGAGCATTGATCACAATGGTCCAGTTTGATAAATTGCTTTTTGTATACCCTGCTATTTTTTTCACCCCTTTAAATGTATAAAAACCGACCCCGGGACTGGTTGCATTCATTGCATTTTTCTCAAAATCAGCGCGTGCGATAAGTTCAGGCTTTACTTTTGATTGGGTTGTAGCATTAAACTGTGTTGTAACAAGCACAGGATCTTTATCAGCAATAATCGTACCTGTAGGACCTAATACATAGCAAAATCCCTTTTCCCCAATGGTGGTAGCGGAAAGATATTCTGTAAGTGATAGTCCCTTTATATCAGCCGACAAAACGCCGACCATAGTTTTATCTTTATTAAAAACAGGAACTGCAAAAGTAATGATAAAATCTCCCTGAGTATCTCTTTTGTAAGGTTCGGAAACACACCGTTTACCGCTTGCTGCGGTGCGGAACCACTCTTGAGTGTTTACTTGCTTTGTGGAACCATCTGCCATATAGAAAGTACCATCCAGATCGGAAATATTAAAAGCATCTATTTTGTTCGTAAATGCTGCTTCCGACTGTAGCCGTTCTGCTAATTGCGGTCGTGTATAATAAGTTCCGTACACAACACGTCTGCTTGCATACCCTTCAAGAATTTGATAAAAGTATTCTATTTTTTCATCAACACGGATCCTTGTTTCAGATGCTTTGTCTATAAGATGCGATTCAAGCTTTTTAAAAACTGCTTTACGTGCGATCATAACAGCAAGCATCCCCTGAATAAGGGATATTATGATAATTACTAATCCAAAACTGAGTATCAGCATGTACCGCAGTGAAAAATGTTTATTCATTGTTATCGGGGGGGGGGGGGGGTACGCATTAGCCATAGTTGTTCACTCCTTATCAGTATAAACTAGTAGGGTTCCTATTGCTTTTGTAGAAAGCTCGGCGTATATCATGCTTTATACAGAATAAAAGATTAAGCAAGGGTATGGGCATCTACAAAAAACTCAGTTAGATTTTTAGAAGATATCTCATCAGCAAAGCTGATAACGAGTTTTAATTTAAGTCTTTATAATATAATGAGCTAAATTAAAACATCGCAAGTTGAATCTAAGGGAATCCTCTAAAAAAACTGAAGTTTTAGAGGATTCCCTATAAATATCATAGCATATAATTTAAGTTTTGTCGACCCTGCCAGCAGGGATTCCGCATTATAAAGTCTGCTGGACTCTTTCGAGGCAATCTTCCCGTTTGTCGCACAGGCGTTGCTTATGACACAGCGGCATATTCTTCGCTTTTATAATAGATCCGTTCGATAACTACGTTTTCGAACGGATCGACGAGTTCTAAATCGTACAAATAGCACGATTTAGAACATCACATTTCAAGGTAGCCTATTCAGAAACGCAAGTTTCCGAATAGGTCTACTGAGTGTTTCTTTTACAACCGTACACACGGTGAGTGTTTTCGATGCATAGATAAGTTTGCGTTTATTTTTTGTATAGATTATACCATTCAGCATACAAAAAAACGGATGATCAGGCGGTATGCGTAAATAAGCCTGAGGACATTCGTCAAAAATATTTGCACTAATACGCGAGACGGAGGCAGGTAGCCGTACTGCTTTCAATGCAGGACAGGAGTTGAATGGTTTGGAGCTAAGAGCGGAAAGAGCAGGGGGCAACTGTAGTTTTTGTAACCGTTCACACGCGCAAAAGGCGTGCTTTTTTATCACAGTAATACCTGCCGGTAATACAACCTCTTTCAATGCTCTGCAATATGAAAATGCATATCTCTCTACGCTGCTCTCCGTATTGCTTACGATGTCTGCGGCTTGCGATATGCCTTCATGGTTTTCAGTACCGTCTCTATATTCCGGCTGAACATCGGAGACTACAACACGCTGCAGTGCATCACAGCTTGAAAAGGCATGGAACTCAATACAGCATAATCCCTGCGGCATCCGTACTGTCTGTAAGGATGTGCAATACTCAAAAAACTTACGACCGATCTTTTTCAGTGCATTGGGTAAGTCAATATGAACCAAACTGCTGCATGACTTAAATGTTTGAGTCTGCAATACCGCTAAGCGGGCAGAAAGACGTACATCTTTCAACCGTCCACAGTTTAAAAAAGCGTCCGCGCCCAAGTCTGTAAGACTGTCGGGTATAAATACGGCAGAGAGAGAGCTGCAATACGAAAATGCTCCTTGTCCGATACTCTGAATCCCTTCCGGCAGTATCAGCGATTGTAATGCCGTACAGCGGCTAAACGCTCCATCGCCGATTGCAATCAGCCTTGCCTCAAAAACAAGCGTCCGCAGTTTTGTACAGGAATGGAAGGCTTTCTCATCGATAATAGAGAGGCTCTGCGGGAGATACACTTCGGTCAGCTGTGGGCAATCGGCAAAGGCTCCTTCTGCAATATGCCGTAGCGGCGGAGATAAAGAAATGGTCTGTACTCCCATACCGACACGGATTAAACGGCTTTTATCTTTACTATATAAAAGCCCCTTATCGGTGCAATAGCGCTCATTTTCAGGGTGTACGAATATATCCTTGAGTAGGGGACAGCTAAGAAAACAGTCTGCCCCGATGCGGCGTACCGTTTTTGCAATACTGACGGCGATCAGACGACTGCAATGATAACAGCTCCGCTCACCGATTTCGGTTACCCCTTCCGGTATAATCAATGCCGTAATGGCGGTACAATTTTTAAACGCCCGCTCTTCAATCCGGGTAACGCTGGAAGGAATGGTTACACAGCCGCTTCTTCCCGAACTGCATCAATCAGTTCTGCCGGTTCATCCACACCCCGATGTGCGTATCAATGCACGACTCGGCAGAAAAATTCTCAGGGACTGAAAACGGAGGTTCTTCTGACAGCGCCGTAATATGCTGAATCCTACTCAACGAAAAAATCCGCAGCTCTTGCCGCAGCCGGCGCCGTCCAATGACATACCATAGACCACGCTGACACACTACATGATACGGTTCGCATTCGCGTTCAACCGTCCGGCAACAGACTCCAAACTGCTCAGCAAGCTTACCCGTAGTCGGACAGGCCCCCGCCCGCAGTTCCTTATCAATCTGCAAAATCCGCCACAACTGCACCTTGTTTTCTTTATCAGCTTTCTTGCTCATACCGCTATTCTATCACACGTACTCTGACAAATACTGTCGGGTATTTTGCTTTTTTTAAATAGAATTTAGGTTAGCTCTTCCATTTTCCACGTATCAGGAGTCTCATTAGTGATACCATCACCGAAGACTGCCCCTATACCGATGATTTTCTTTCCGCTCAGGCGGTACTTATCCGCATCCCCTTTCTCTTTTATCTGGTTCAGCGCTTCTTCCGCTGTTGCCGCACTCATGAGCTTAAATTCAAAGATATACACACAGTTTGAGGTTCGCACCACGAGGTCAGCCCTTCCTTGCGCCGTATGTGATTCAAGGTCTACATGATAGCCCATCAGCGTAAAGATGATATAAAACGCAATTTGATAATCACGTTCCCGCATTGTATGATTAGCCTTTGCTGCTGTGCTGTATGGAATACCGGCGCAGACCGTGTACATCCGTTTCATAAACGTACTTATATCGCCTTTGCGAAGGTCTAAAATAAAATCTTTTGGGCGCCTCTAAAAACCCGAATTTTAGGTTCTTTTTCTTAGGTATGCCGCTGTTTTAATAAAGTTCGCTCATCTTTTTAGTTAGTTTATTTTTCATGGTACCCATATTTCCATCCGCCAGCTTCTGTTTATTTCGTTAGAACACAGTAGCGACATAAGTTATAGGTCCGGTATCTGCCCTTGCTGTATCTGTTCATTTTCTTCTTTGCTATTATGTTGTATCGGCGCTTCTACTATCGTCGCATCTATGATTGTCCCTTCTTTTCCTATCAGATTTTGTTTCGTCAGGTCTCTTCCAAATCTATCAAACAGTTTTTCCGATATTTTTGCTTCTATCTATCTTTCCTTAAATAACCATATCGTTTTTGCATCCGGTACTGTATCTTTTATTCCCATTTATTTTTTATTCAGGGTTTCAAGATTGTCTCCGAGCTTGCTCAATATGTTGAGCCGCTCCTCTTCATCAAATAATCCTCTTTCTTTCATTCTTTTACTTTAGCATTTTTTACTTCTTTTTTAAGGGTTTTTAGAGGCGCCCTACATATAAGATAGCCTCATCAGCTTCTGATTCGGATTCATAAGCCCTCAACGCTTTTCCTATAGTTTTGCTAAAGCAGGTTTCACTGTCAAATATATTTTATCTCCGATAGAAAAGTTCTAATCACGACAAAGTAGATTTGACCACTTCATCGTGATGTTTAGAAACAATAAGTATTATTTTTTACCTGATTTGCCGCCACCGAACTGTGAATTATTTGGATTCAACTGATTCGCATGATTATCAGCTCCACTTTTATAAGCGTTATTGTTGTGATTGAGTCCAGTGTTGTTTGAATTCAATTGATTTGCATGATTGTTGTTGTTCGCATTTGAATTATTATTCTTTCCCATAAAATCCTCCTAAGATTTTACTTACTTGTCAAAAATATGCCGGAAGATTTACCTTACTAACAGTAAGTGCCGCTTTGCGGCATCAACCTAACTGCCGCTTAACCTGCATTTGTGGCTTTGCCGACGCATAGCGGCGGCAAAGTTGGCGCGAAAGTTGCATAAAAAGGGAGCTGCATTAGCAGCGACCGCCCTAAGCAACTTTCGTGACAAAACAAATGTCAGGTTGAAGCAGGTGTTAGACACCTGCTATACCTTAAACTTTTTTACTTCCTTTGCCAAGTTATCA
>NZ_JBQNBW010000089.1:0-6826 GCF_052169735.1 Treponema sp. | reverse complement strand
GAAAGATCATAGCTCCATCTTCCCGTATCTCAGACCAGCCGAAAATATATTTTCCGCCTTTACTTATCTGCGGCATATTTAATCTCCTCCAATGCTTTTTTACGCGTATGTATAAGCTTTTATTTCTTCCAGCTGAGACGCAAGTTTCATTTTTGCATTTCTTATATCAATATCGTCTTGCAAAGACATAAAATATCCATCCGACAAACTAAAAAACTTTGCAAGGCGTAAAGAGGTATCTACTGTTATTTTCCTACGATTATGAAGAATATCTTGAATGCGGGAAGTTGGAACATTTATTTCCTGAGCCAATTTATATGCAGAAATTCCAAGAGGAATAAGAAATTCTTCGTTAAGTATTTCTCCAATAGTAGGTGTTTCTATAAAATCAGACATAGCTTTCTCCTAGTGGTAATCCACAATCTCTACATTATAATAATGTCCGTCTTTTTCTGTAAAACAGACACGCCATTGGTCATTTATGCGGATAGAATGTTGAGTTTTCCTGTCACCCACAAGTTGTTCCAGATGATTACTTGGAGGTACTCTTAAGTCTTCCAGACACTTTGCATTGTCTAACATCATTAATTTACGCAGGGCAACTTTCTGAATTGTAGTAGGCAGCCGTCTTGAAAATCGCTGAGCATAGATAAGTTCAGTTTCTTTATCCGCAAAACTCTTTATCATATCTTTATTATATATGAACTACGTGTATATGTCAAACAGACAAGATAAACCATTCGATTTCTTATTTGTGCGACGAATTTAATTTTCCCTATTTCTTAAAAAGCTCTGAATGTGAGCCAAGTCTATAAAGCATAAGTACGAGTACATCATTTCTAATTTCATACACCAACAACCAATCCGGTTCTATGTGACACTCTCTGGTTCCTTTATAGCTGCCTGATAAATCGTGATCTCTATACTTAGCTTCAAGTTTTTCGCCATTTGAAAGTAAATTAATAACTTCTAACAGCTTATCTAAGTTTTTGTTCTGTTTTTTTGCAAGTTTAAGGTCTTTTTTAAATTGAGTTGTAAATTTTACTTCGTATTTCATAGTTCCAATGCTTTTCTTAAATCATCTATATTCGAATATCCTTTTACACTATCATCATAAGCAATTTTTCTACCTTCTTCTATTGCTGACACTGTAGTTGCATTGGGAATATCTAATTTTAAAGCAAAGGGGATACCATTTTCTCTAATGGTTGTTCTTAAAAACATATTGATTGCAGTTGTCATAGTAAGCCCCAATTCAAAAAAAATAGCTTCTGCCTGCTCCTTCATTTCTTTATCCGTTCTGATATTCAAATTTGTGGTTGCCATACTATCAGCCTCCGTTTTGACGTATATTATACCTATTTTTCGTGCAATATCAATATATTGTCATTACATGGTTTTCAGTTCATTTTTATAAGTTTGATTTGTACTTTTTACCTGTGTAAGTTTTCTATTTTGTCACTATATACAGAGATCAGAAGACTTCTATTTCTCCAGTATATTCATTCGCTTTTTGTATCAATGAACCTTTTGCACCCATAGTAAAAGCAATATCACTGCTTCGAATTGCCAACAGTTTATCTCCCGTCTTTATATCCAACATCTGCATTAAAGATTCTGAAAGACGAACTCCGTTATCTTTCAAGGTAAGCCAGCCGTATTTTCTTCCCTTATATGAAATCAACTCACCCTCTTTGAGTGTCCTATCTGCCAAACGAGGGTTTTCTTTTAAGATGTGATTGAGTGTTGAGCGGGAAAGCAGAGGCTCGCTCATTACACAAAATCCGCCCGTCTGCTTACTGCCGGAAACGATGTAAATATATTGCTCTTGGTGTAAGTTATATTCTTCCACTGCCGGTAGCGGAAAGATCATAGCTCCATCTTCCCGTATCTCAGACCAGCCGAAAATATATTTTCCACCTTTACTCATCTGCGGCATGTTTACTTTCCTCCAATGCTTTTTTCGTTATGCGAATTGCGCCGCTGCTGTGAATACGGACAACAGGATGCGGATCATGTTCTGCAAACCATTCCAGTTTTTCCAAGTACGGTTCTACAGAATGCGGCAGCCGTTTCCCCATTACCCGAAACATTTCAGGCGCTTCAATTCGTACGCGCTCTCCCTTATCCGATATCAACTCATAGAACAAATCCAATGTGTCGCAAAAAAGTTCCGGTGCATTCGTTGCGATATTTTCACAAGCCCACACAAACGCAAGCCGTACCGCTCCTGCTGTGTCGGAACGCATATTCATCATTGTGTCAAAATAAGGAAGAATCAAATCCTTGTTTGCCCTGCCTATTCGTCCCAATGCGTTTACCGAGCGCTCCCGCAGTTTCGGATTACCGTCTTTTAAATAGCCCGCAATTTGTTCAATATACGGCTGCACCGATAACGGATACTGTAATCCCATTTCACCGAGAAGCCACAATGCTTTTGCTTGTACATCCGCTGAATACTGTTTGCCGAGTTTTGCTGCGACATCATCAATCGCTGTGTTCCAATGCTCCTTGTCTTTTGTGATTACGCTTAATTCTTTCAGTATCTCTTTGTTTGTCATCATACCTATTCACATAAAAGTTTCTATTATACTTTCTCAGCCTTATCCTTCCGCCGCCGTTTCCGTAGACGCAGTATGATGATCATTGCGGCTATGTGGCTATTCCCAACGATACACAAGAGTATACAAAAATGATGACAGAAATCTACCGCTGTGCCTTCGCTTTTTCGGTGGTAATGGAAATTGCAGAAACCCATGGTGTACGCAGAATCAGTATGGTTGCAATGAGCGCCGTAGTCAGATTTGAAAAAAGATTTCCCCAGAACACAGCATAATACTGTAAGACATGCTCTGTCGCGAGTACAAAGATATAACGGAGCAGCCAAATCCGGAGTATGCCGAGCATAAGGGGGATTTTTGTTTTACCTAAACCGATAAAGGCTCCTTGGATGGTCATACAAATACCGAATCCAACAATAGAATACGTGTAAATATTGAGCGCGTTATTTGCAATGCTGATAATATCAGGCTCTCTTCTGAACAGGACGGTTAAATACGGCGCTAATGGAATCATCGTTGCGATGAGTATCACTGCGGTGATAATGCTAGTAATACAGCCGAGTAAGCAGTCCCGTTGTGCTTTTTGCGGGAGACCTGCACCGATGTGCATACTCACCATTGTGGTGATTGCTGCACTAAATGCTGCCGGAAGGTTAAAGCAGAGTGCATTGATATTGCTTGCAATTCCTTGTGCAGCTACAACAATGGCACCGTATTTTTCAATTTCTTTATTGATCAAAAAGAAACCGAGGTATAAAAAAGAATAATTAAACATTGCCGGAAAACCGACTTTAAGCACCTGCTTTAAAATCGCAGTGTCAAACTTAAAGCTCTGTATGCTGAGCTGATCCGGACTTTTATGAATAAATAATTCGTATACCATCCAGATAGTGATTACACTATTTGCTAATAGGGAGGCAAGAACGCAGCCGAGGATTTCAAGCCGCAGAATATACAGGAAGATGAAGTTGCCGGTAACCTTTAAAATGAAGAGGATTGTCATCCGGGTAAATGCTGCTTCGGGTTTACCATTTGCATTTTTAATCCCGTTATATACCGACTCCAGAAAACTAAAGGGGAGGACAAGACTATACCACGAAATATAGGTATGGACATACGGCGCTATATCGCTGTGCAGACTACTGGAAACCGCAATGCTGATAAGTAATAAGAATGGAGTGCTGATGATTCCCAGAATAACTGCAAATAGGAATATCTGAGCGGCAACTCTTTTCCCTTCTTCAATGTCCCCTTTTCCATTGAGCTGCCCGATAATCGCCATTGCTGCAACACTGAGTCCTTGAGACAAGCCCAGCACCATAGAAATGATGGGCTGAGAAAAGGTTACTGCTCCGGTTACTGCATAATTCGTAAGATTGTTGATAAATAGCCCATCGCTAAAGGGCATCATTGCTTGTACCGTGCTCATCAAAAGGGCAGGGAGGGACAAGATAAGCAACGTTTTTATCGGGTTAGCGTTGAGGATAAGTTCTCGGCGAGCTTCTGTGGATTGCTTTAATAAAAACTTCATACGGCATACAGCTGCGTTTATTGAACAGAGATTACCGATGCAGTTCTTCCATCAGTCATATACACGTGTTGTCGGTTTGTCGTATCAGGGATTTGTTTCCCGTCTTTAAAATATGCATAATACCACACGCCGTTAGGGAGAGGGAGATATAATTCATAGCGTCCCGGCATTACTTCTTCTAATGTATACATAAACGGATCCCAATTATTAAAGGTGCCTGCAAGATAGATACGCTTACCGGATTCTCCTTGGTAGACAAACCGGGTTCTGCCGTTGTTTTCAACAGCTGTTTTGTATTCTTTTTGGTAGGGAATTTTCAAAATTGAAAGAGACATCCCCGCAGAGTAGTCGAATATTTCTTCAGGATTAAGCGGATCGGTAGACCATAGCCCGTTAATGACAAGCCGGTAGCGTAACTCCCTCATTTCTTCAGGAATTTGCATAATATAAAAAAGAATAGACCGCTTACTGTCTGCTTCTTCATCGCTGCGGTAGAGACGCTGGAATGCGTGAATTGATTGGAAGTTTTCATGCTCAAAAGCTATCCCTGCGTGCCGTGCAGAACCTGCCGCAGTAAAAATGATATACTTGCCGGTAATAAGCGGTGCATCTGCCCGTGCAATTGTTTCAACGAGGTCGCCGTAGGTATATGGATCAATCTCCTGTTCTGCCGTATGCGCTGTTATTAGTATACACAATAAAAAAAAGACTACCGCGATTTTTCGCCGGACCGTAGTGCACATGGTATCCTCCCCAAGTATTCAACCTACTATATCACACTTCTATCTATTTAACATCGGAAAATAAACTAAAAACTTTAATTTCCTCTCCATTGCATTCCGTACCCTTGGTTACGATGGAGAGTGTCGGGGTATTAACTCCTCCGCACGAATAAACCGATCTGTGGGAACTTGTTCAAAATAATCCCGCAGAATGCGCGCCATAGCTTCCGGTTCGGACTCCCGGAGCAGCTGTGTTTTACAGTAATGAGCAAATGAAAGATTGTCGCAATAAAATTGAAAAAATCTTTGCGCTCTTGTTTTATAAAACTCAGGCGGTTGTTCCGTTTTTAGGAATTGCAGAAAAAGCAACGCTGTTTGCTCCACGTTAATAACTTCTTCTTCTGTCTGCTCTGTGCTGTGAGGGACGCAGGCATCGGTGGTACCGGATAGTGCCCGCCGGAGTAGTTTGAATATCCACGGCATACGCACTGCTGCGCGCCCAACCATCCATCCCGCACAGGGGTACCGCTCTGCTGCTGCGGTTAATGCCTGCACGGAGTCTATATCGCCGTTACCGTATACCGGAATGGGCAGTTCCTGAGCAAGAACTGCCGTATATTTATGTAATGCCGGACGTGCATAGCTTTGACGCTGCAGGCGCGGGTGCAATGTGATAAGCTCTACTCCCTCATTGATCAGCATGGTGCAAAAGCGTAATAAAAATGCGTAGTCTTCAGTTGCTCCCAGCCGCATCTTTACGCTGAGCCGGAAGCGCCTGCCGGTTTCTGCGGCATACTGCTCCACTGCTGCCTTTGCAGCCCGTACTGCGGCTGCTGTTGTTTCAAGCGGTTTCAGCATCCAGGCAAAACCTGCTCCCGACCGTACAATAGGCGGCGCTGAGCAGCCCATATTGAGGTCTATCCCAATGCCGCCGTGCTGCAGTACCATCGGAATTGCCTGCACTAGTGCTTCCGCTTTCGGTGATGTCAGCTGCCATACCATCTTTTCAGGCACGGGATTTGCCCGCAAATACCATGATTCAAAGGGACTGTTCGCAAGCAGTGACGGTGCATGAATCATCTCGCTAAAATATTCATCAGGATCTTCAAAAGAATGGATGAGCATCCTTAATCCTGCATGACTGAGGTTCGCGAGCGGTGCCGATATGAGCTTCATAGCTTTTACTGTACCAAAAAGAGCGGTATTTTGCAATTACCTATAATCCCTGTTGCTGTTTGTGAAATCTTTCGAGTGGAGTAATATAATAAAAGTACAGTGCCTAAAATGCTGAAAAGAGAAGGAATATAGCAATGAAAAGGTACGATCAAAACTTTAAACCTGAGGCTTTGAAGCTGTCGGATGACATCAGACTGAAGAAGGCTTGTGAATAGCTTAACGTGAACTACGGAAGGTTTATTTTCAGCCGCTGAAATAGCGCATTCCGTGCACGAATGCAACAGTCATCGAAAATTGATATTCTCTCAACTATTACATTTTAAGGAACACCTCGGATTTTCCAATCCTGAATCGTCCTCGTCTCTTCACTGAAACTCATTACTGCGTAGATCCACCGTCCTCCATGGCGGATCGGTGCAGGATTTATCTATCATAGCAGTTCTACTTTCCAGTCTCTAATCGTTCGTGTTGCTTCGTCAAATCCCGCACCGATGAGCACAATCTTCTTTCCATCTGTCTTGTACTGTCCCGTATAGTTTTGTTTTTGTATCTGTGCGATGGCATCATCCGCTGTACCGTTGCCGCTGAGCTTAAACTCAAAGATGTAAACAGCATCAGTAGTAATAACCACCGTATCTGCTCTTCTGTCAAAACTATACGTCCGTGTATAGTTTTGACTACGAGTTTCGGCGGAGCCGAAACATCGCTGCTGCGTGGAACAACCGCCATCCGTGGCGGTACTGTAGCAATGTACTTCCGTTTGCACAAACTGCCCCATCAATGCAAAGATGAGATACACGGCAGTTTGGTAATTCTGTTCCCGCAGTTTCAAATTT
>NZ_JBQNBW010000088.1:0-6908 GCF_052169735.1 Treponema sp. | reverse complement strand
CGATGATACTGCTCATCCAGAGTGGGAAAGTAGGTAGCTGCCGGGCTTTTTTTATTTATCCGGCATCGCCGGTTAAATAAAAAAAACGTCTAAAGATCCCTTAAAATGCAGCATCTGAACAAAGTGTTAACTTTGGAAGGTGCTGTATTCGTGCACGGAACGCGCATATGTCAATCTCGACGTTTGCCGTACGGCAAACGTCGAGAGCGAATGGTTCATTCGATCGTAGAGCAGAAAGAGGGGCTGGTTCTGCGCTGTTAGCTGTTAATACATTGCCATTTATATAGATTTTCTGGCAGGTTCACTATATTGACTGTATGGTAAAATATAGTAAACTAATATGCTAGAGTATTTGAATACTTGGTGCCTTATATAAACTTATCGAAGGTGTCAAATTAATGTATTCACACGAAGAGGTGTTTATGGTTACTGTTGATGAAATTCAGAAAAGCTTATCCGTTATTCGTCCTCATTTACAGGCTGACGGTGGTGATGTAGAGTTTGTTTCTCTTTCTGATGACGGCGTTGTTTCTGTTCGCTTGAAAGGAGCTTGCGGGACATGCCCTGTTGCACTTATGACCTTAAAAAACGGTATTGAAGCACAATTAAAAGAATCTTACCCGGAGATAAAAAAGGTAGTATCTATTTAGGTTTCTGTCTGTTTTATACATTAACCGGTCAGTAGAATGCAACAGTTGAAGAAATATCTATTTTTGAAAATTGCTGCATTCGTGTGCGATGGAGTATATATCAGTAAACGATGTTTGCGGTACGCAAACTTGTTGTGTTTTTTCAGCCGCGCTATTTTAGCGGCTGAAAATCGACAACCCCAACGCAGAGCCTTGCCGAGAAACGGCATGTATTAAACCCTCGCACAAATAAACCTTCATTTCATATAGTTGATATCATTAAAGTTTTTGGCATGATATGCCGATTTAGGAGATAGTGGAGTAATAGACTTTTTTCTTATGCTCTTAGTTTTCTCCAAAATTGAAGTTTGCAGAGGCTTTCTAGCTCCTAGTAAGGAAGCTATAGCGACCATTGTCATTTTCAGTCTCTTACCTATAGAGCCTGAAAGTACGTTTTTGCGGTGTGCAAAGCGTATATACTTTAATAATAAGGATATTGTATGAAGAAACTGGTATTCCTTGTCGGTTGGTGTGTTTTCGCAATAGCGGCTGTATTTGCATTCGGTAAAAAAGATGTTGAAACACGCACGCCGGAAAATCCCGCAAGCTGGAACGAATCTTTCGATCTGTCTGCTAAAAAAAAGGGTAAGTACAATGCTCTAGTAACCGCTGAGGATATTGCAGGTAATGAGGGGCAGGCTGGTCCCTTTAACATGTATATCGATCCGAATTCGGATTTGCCTGTTGTATCTATTACCAACCCTATTGAGGGTATGGGGATTACCGGAAGTTTGAGTGCTGCCGGTACCGCTTTTGATGATGACGGAATTGATTATATCGAAGTAGCATTAGATAATGGAGAACCGGTGCGGGCGAAAGGTACGCAATTTTGGTCATATTTGTTTCCAACATCAGGACTTGAGGAAGGTGCTCATACTATTACCGCATGGGGCGTCGATATAAATGGTTTAAAGGGTAAAGGGACGGTTGTATCTTTTAATCTCAATCTCAATGTTCCAGAAACTATCATAACCAACATGGATGCAGGAGTTCTTGTTTCCGGTAAAAGAAGGCTTGAAGGTATTGTTGAAGACGGAAACGGAATTGAAAAGCTCTTTTATTCTTTTGATGCCGGTGAGACATATATCCCCCTTTCTGTAAAATATAATAAGAAAAACAAGATTTATTCCTTTAAGCTTGATCTTGATACACGTAAAATGCCGGAAGGACCTACAGTGTGCTGGTTCAAAGCTATTGATAAATTAGGTGCAGAAGGGATTTCTACTTTCTTGATGTTTATCGATAATACCCCCCCTGTTGTTGACTTTTTTTATCCGCCTTCTTCTGAAACGGTTGGAAGTGTATTCGGAATCGCAGGTTCGGCAATTGATACGGTTAATTTGGAATCCGTTTCGTGGAAGCTTGGTAAGCAGAGCGGCGCATTTGAGGAAATAAAGGGGAACCCGTATTGGGTTAAGGAGTTTGATGTCAGCCAATCTTCCGGCAGCTCAGAAACAATTGAAATTACAGCGAAGGATGCTGCAGGAAATATTACAACTGTTTCGAGGACAATCAAAATAGATAAAAGTCTTGATCTGCCTCGACTTAAAATAACTCAGCCTACAGCGGATATCTCTACCGGAAACAGTGTATATCTGGCTGGTTTTGTTGAAAGTGCTTTTGGTATTTCGGAAATACGGTATAAACTCGACAAAGAAGCAGAGGTTTCCGTACCGGTTACTCTCGGTCCGTTTGGAGTCCATATTGACAATCTTGCGGCAGGAAAGCATACCGTTTCAGTATATGCTGTTAATCCGCAAGGGGTAAAGGGCAATACTGATTCCGTTTCTTTCTCTGTAGTTGGGGCAAAGCCGGTTATCGGACTTGCTGACTCCGATAGCTTAGTGCAGGTTATCCCTGCTGACAATAAAGGAAACGTGTCAATCAATGTGAGTGCTGCCGGTACCGGTTTACAGTCCGTATCGTACAGCATTGCAGGTGATACGGCAATTGAAATGCCGATAAAACGGGGCGCTGCAAATGCATTGATCCGTATTCCGTTCGATGCTTCTTACAGTGGAAAACTTACTCCGGTTGTGGTGTATGCAACAGATATTTATGACCGAGCGGTTTCTCAAACTATTTTACTTGAGTCACAGACTGTTGCCGAAGAAGCTTCATTCTTATGGGCAGAAGGAAATAAGACAGCAAACGGAGCCATAGTTTTAGCAGAATCTCTGCAATTAACCGGTGTATACCATCCTGCAGGCGAGGTTGATATAGCCTCTGTGGAGCTGCTCGATTCTGCGCTGTCTGCAGAATTGTCTTTTTCCGGGCGGCAGATTACGTTGACCGGAGTGGCTGAGGGGCTTCATAAAAATGTACAGATTGTAATCACCGATACGGAAGGCAACACTTTTACTTCAACCGGGGTAGATATTGTTGTTGATAAAAATGCTCCGGTTATTACACTGAATGAACCTGATGAACCTCGGCTAATAAAAGATTCTGTTGAACTGTCCGGTTCTGTTACTGATATTTCAACGCTCCAGTCTATCGGTTATACGGTTGGAGATTCTGATGAGATGCCTCTTACCGCAAATTTTTCTCAAAAGATAGCTCTGGACGGCTACCCTGACGGTTTAATCGTTATTGGGATTCATGCTGTTGATACGCTTGGGCAAAAACGTTCTGAATATCGTACGTTCTATAAAAATACACAAGTACCGCAGGTTACGATGCTATTCCCGCGGGAAGGGGATAAGGTAAACGGTTCGATTATTGTCGGTTTCAAACCTGAAAATTATAACTTGTTGGAAAAAGCTGAGTACAAACCCGAAGGTGCCGACCGTCCATGGGAGCCGATAGAAATCTCCTCTATTCTTCATCGTGTTATCGGAACCGCTGCATCCCCAATCAGCATGGATATGCAGTTCAGGTTTACCGACAAACTGGGAAATACGCTGGTTTATAATGATTATAACTTTGAAATTGATACGGAAGCTGATAAGCCGGTCATTGAAGTCCATTTACCCATCGAAGATGCTATTATTGTAAAGGATTTTGTCCTCTCCGGTGTTGTCTATGACGATGACGGTGTTTCCAAAGTTTTCTATCAAATTGATGAAGGACCGATACAGTCTTTGGAAGTAACAGATAGCTTCTCTGTGCCCTTTGCGCTTACGGATTTTACGGATAATGAGCACATTATTTCCATCTATGCTGAAGATATTTACGGAGTAAAAAGCAATGTTTTTAAGCGGCAGGTACGTGTTTCTCTGTTGCCGCCAGAATCTGAAATTCTTGCACCGGCAAGTACGGCAATGGTACGGGATGTTATTTCTGTTACCGGGACTGCAAAAGATGAAAACGGTATTGAATCTATTGAAATTTCGCTAGATAACGGCAATACCTACAATAAGGTTGATGTAGCCGAATCTTGGCAGTATACATTTAATACCAAGGTTATTGCTGATGGAACTCATGCTATCTTTGTTAGAACAACCGATAAATACGGACAGTCTTCAGTTATTACCAGCTTGCTTAATATTGATAATGGCGCTCCTGTATTGAAATTTGATTATCCTATTGCAGGCGGGCATTATGACAGTGAATTGGTTATATCGGGGCAGGTATATGATGAGATTGCTCTGAAAGATATTGTGCTGCATATTAAGGGGCTTGAAGGACAAACCGTTCCGGCTAAATTTACGAATATGATGCTGGAGTACGATCTGCTTGCGGTAAAGACGCTCAATATTGCTGAGCTTGCAGAAGGTTCTTACAACCTCGAGATTGTGGGATCGGATGCTGCAGGGAATCTTACGAATATTGCGCGGAACTTTATTATTGATCGCAGTAATGATAAAGGGAAGATCGACTTACTATATCCGCTCACTGGAGATACGCTTATTGGAGAATTTAGTATTTACGGTAAGATTTCGAGCACGATTTTCCCTGAATCGGTTACATTGTACATTGATGGTCAGGAACAGGGAACCTCTGATATTTCAGCTATTGGGTATTTTCACTTTGATATAACACCGGAGAAGCTGGCAGCAGGGGATCACCAGATAGCTGTTAAAGCGGAGATTGTGAAAAATAGACCGGAAAGTTCAATGGTGCATACCATCACTTATAATCCGGTTGGTCCGTGGGTTACGATAGATAATTTTGCGATGGGGGATTTCGCAGTAGATCGCCCTTATTTGAGAGGACGTGCCGGGTATAGTCTTTCCGAAGAAGAGCGGTTGATATTAGAGGATAAAACGGCTACGAAAGAACTACGGGCTGCTATTGCCGGAAAGCAATTAGAATCGGTTGAAATTAGTTTGAATAACGGCAGGTCGTTTAAATCCGTCAGTTCAAAATCAGCATGGAAGTATCGGCTTGAAACCGGTGATATGGAAGAAGGCGAACATTACCTTTTGGTGCGTGCACGGATGAAGAATGGAGAAGTGGCTGTTTCTCGGATGATTGTTAGTGTTGATAAAACACCTCCGACGGTTACTTTGATAACACCGGATGCCGGAGGTCTTTATAATCAGTCGATCGTCTATGCGGGACTGACATCGGATAATGTTGCCGTAACAAATGTAACCGTGGCTTTGCGTAAAGGGGATAAGCGTTTCTATGGCGTACCGACGGTCTTTCAGGGGCTTCACTTTGAAACCGGTTTTTTGGGAGCATCACTCTGGGATATAGGTATCGGTTTGAGCTTCTTTAGCAACAGTGTTAAGCTGCAGCTGCACTATGGTCAATACCTGCCTTCGCAGTGGAAGGCAATACATGGACCGTTAGAAAATATGCGCTACGGCGGGCATATCTTCGGGCTGAAAATCCTTGCAAGTGTATTTGAGCTGGCGTTTCAGCGGTTTGCAGGACCTGACTGGGCATGGCTTTATATGACTGCTGCTTTAGGGGCAAACTTCTCTATCTTTACTGAAACACAGAGCAAAAAGCCGCAGGTACTGGCTGCCTTGCTTGGGCAGATCGAATTCCCGCGGGTGAAACTGCCTAAGAAGAAGGTAAAGTATTTTAGAAGCTTTGCTGTATATACCGAAGGACAGTTGTGGTTTATACCGACGGATGTCAGTGACGGTATCGATAAGAGCAAGGGAAAAAAAGACAAGGGGAATCCAGCGGTAGTACCCCGTGTATCGGTTGGTATACGTGTGGATGTCTTTTAATAGGCTTGCATAGCGGTCGTTGTATGCCGAAGATGATCCGGTATCAGAAAATGACGGATCATCTGCAAAGCATAATACCATAAAAAAACGCAGCCTCGGGCTGCGTTTTTTGTTTTAAAAAGAAGTTGGACTCATCCAGTCTTTTATAGATTAAAGCTTTTTCATGCTTTTTGCGGTTCTAGACCCACAACAAAGTACTTGTCCGGAAGCTTTGAAGGCTTTCCTGTTTTATCAACACATGCCCATGACACCTCTGCTTCCGCACAGATGTCTCCTTGCGGGTTGCTGATAATTTGCTGGAATGTCCCCGAAACCTTTCCGAGTTTAAGAGGATTTACCTCGATTTTCAGCTTATCATAGAGCCGAGCTGAATGCTTGTAACGGATATCGATGCGGGTAACATAGAGCATATAGCCTTCGTCAACAAGCCCTACATAGTCAAATCCGATCCGCCGCAAGTATTCCATACGGGCATATTCCAGGTAGTTAAGATATACGGCATTGTTGACATGATTATATGCATCAAGCTCGTAGCTCCGAACTTCTACTTCTATTATTTGTCCCATTGTATGCTCCTTTTGAAATATTCCAAGCCTTTTCACAAAGGTTAAGCGATTGGGTAAAAAAAAAGACTGCAAGTTTTCTTGCAGTCTTTTGAGCTATGATGGATTCGAACCATCGACCCACGCCTTAAAAGGGCGTTGCTCTACCTACTGAGCTAATAGCCCATATTGTTCCCTTACAAACAACGGAGATTACTATATAGTATATTTCAATTTATGTCAAGCCCCCGCATCACATCACGCAGGGATTCCGCATTATAACGACTGCAATACTCTATCGAGGCAATCTTCGCGTTTGTCGCACAGGCGTTGCTTATGGATAAGCGGCATTTTCTTTGCTTTTACGATATCCGAAAAGTCAACCTGCCCCAGAATATTCAAGACAATTTTTCGTAAGACGCTTAAGTTCGCTGCCGCATTGTCTTTGCGTACAAGACAATAATCCTCATCGAGAATTGCATCGAGCACCCAATGAGATTCGCCCATTCATCTTTTTCTGAAAGCCAATCAATATTCGAACAAAGATA
>NZ_JBQNBW010000087.1:0-6966 GCF_052169735.1 Treponema sp. | reverse complement strand
CTTATAATGGCGGTTGTAATGCTCCATATTTTTTACATTATTTATAGAGAGGAATTCTTGGTTACGATACCTATCTTCCTTGACAAAGTAGGTGGGATAGCGCACAATGGGGATACGATGAGTATATCATATTTGATCCAAGAGTCATTACCTAATTGTTCTCCCAGCGAACAGCAAATTGCGCGGTTTGTCCTTGAGCACCCTGCTGAGGCGATGCGGCTTAGTATTTCCGACCTCGCTGCCTCAGCCCATGTCAGTACTGCAGCAATTACCCGGCTTTGCAAACGGATACATGTAAGTAGTTTTAATACGCTGAAATTGCTCTTGGCAAAAGATGTATATTCTCCCGAAAAAGGTGAGGTTTTTTTACCCGATTTTAATTTTGAGACGAATGCTCCGATGGAAGCTATCGCTTCGACATTAATTCAAACTGCAATCGGGAATTTTCAAAATGTCGGAAAATTGTTGAATGAAACAACGCTGTTCGATACCGTTTCTGTTATTCTGCATTCGCGGTCGGTACATATCTACGGTATCGGGGCATCTGCTGTTGCCGCTATGGATTTACAGCAAAAATTGACGCGGCTTGGTATTCTTTCAACCTTTCACCAAGAAAGCCACATGCAGCTGACAGCAGCAGCTACCCTAACGCCGGCTGATCTGTTTTTCGCCTTTTCATATTCGGGAGAAACAAAAGAGATACTTGCGCCGGTACAAATTGCAAAAGAAAACGGGGTAAAGGTTGCTGCCGTTACCCGTGTAGGGGGGAATAGTCTTTCAAAATTAGCTGATTTTATCTTCTGTATTCCCGATACGGAATCTCTGTCCCGGCATGGAGCTACTATTTCACGTATGAATCAGCTTTTGGTTATAGATGTGTTGTATACGGCGCTCATTACCCGTGATATGGAACAGAGTATTGAAAATATTGCCCGCACAGGAAAGGTGGTTGCATCTCATCGGCAAAACAACGGACAGAATGACGTATTTTAATTGAATCCTGTGCGAATATGATAGTAAAGTATGCATTAATAGTGTATACTAGTGCATAGTATATAGAAAAAAAAATATAGAAAAAAATCCCGAAAGGGAAGGAGCTGAAAATGCCGGAACAAAAAAAAAGTATGTTAAAAACTGCGGTACTTGCTGCCGTATTTCTGCTATGGGTGCCGTGTGCAGTAGCAGCGCTAGGGTCAAAAGAAAAGAGTGCCGAGATAAACGGTAAGGTTACACTGGAATTTTGGACATGGCGTGCTGAAGATGTTGAATTTTATGAAAAAATTATCCGTGCATTTGAAAAAAAATATCCTGCAATTACGGTGAAACAAACAGCAATTAAAAATACCGAATATAATACCATCCTCAGTGCATCGCTGCAGGGCGGCGGCGGACCTGATGTGTTTATGGGCAGGGCGTATGGCGGCTTACAAACCCTTGCCGATAGCGGGTACCTGCTTGCGCTCGATGATGCTGTTCCTTCAATAAAGAATTATGCCGAGTCTGCTAAACAGGGTGCACGGAGTTTAACGAATGGAAAATTCTACGGGTTACCTGCATTGAGTCAGGCAATTTTTTGTTACTATAATAAGGACATCTATAAAAAGTTAGGCTTAAAGGTTCCAGAAACCTGGGATGAATTTTTAAAGAATTTAACAGTGTGTAAAAATAATGAGATTCTGCCGCTTGCAAACGGTTCAAAAGACGGTTGGACGGTAGAAACACTTCTCGGCGGGGTAGGTCCGAATTTTTATGGCGCTAATGATTTTTATACTGCGGTTGTCTCCGGTAAAACAACGTTTGAAGACCCTCGTTTTATCGGTGCCGTTAAAAAGATCGGCGAACTATGTCCGTATATGCCCGAACTATTTGCCGGGGTCGGCTATGACGATATGCAGGCTTTGTTTATCAATGGAATGGCTGCTCATTTTATCGGCGGTTCTTACGAAGCAGGTACCATCAAAGATCAGAATGCTAAGCTTGCTTTTGATATTTTTCCCATCCCCGGAATGCAAGCCGGTACACAGTATGTGAGTGTGTATGCTGATATGAATTGGGCGGTGAATGCAAATACATTGTATAAAGAAGCATCTCTTGCGTTTTTGCAGTTTCTCGGTTCCCGTGAAGTAGGCAATATGATTATTTCGGACTTGATGATGGTGAGCGCTGTTCCCGGAGTCAACACTTCATTGGATCCCTTTGTAAGCAAGGTTGTAAAACTTTTAAAAAATAGTACCAATTATCTCTTTTTGGTGCCGTTCCGGTACCAGCAGCCGACCGGTTCTTCATTGTGGCAGGCGGCAGGGCAGGGGTATTTAGCAGGTACTTTAACTGCAGAGCAGGCATGTAAAAAAGTGCAAACGGGCATTGCCGGATATTATAAGCCGTTTCAGCGGTAGATGCCAGTGAAAAATCTTATATTCGTGTTTTTTGTTGCGCTTGCGGATTGTAGCGCTCTATGATACTAAAAACAACCGCTTTACAGAAACGCCTCTGGATAATATTTTTTATCGTACCTGCCCTCCTCTTTGTGGTGATATTTATCTTGTTGCCGTTGTTTTTCAGCTTATATAATAGCTTCTTTATATGGCATCAGCTGCAGCGGGGAGCCTTTGCAGGATTAGCAAATTTTAAAAAGCTCTTTTTCACGGAGCCTTACCGTGAGCGTTTGTTAAATGCCTTGAAGCACAACGGTATATGGTTTTGCTATACTATGCTGATTCAAAATGGGCTGGGATTACTCTTCGGTTATGCGCTCAGTAAAAAAATAGCAGGAACTGCTGTTTTTAAACGCGTCTTTTTTATCCCGGTACTGTTTTCAATCGTTGCTGTCGGCTTTTTATGGAGCATGTACTTAAAAAATGATGGGCTGGTGAATAGCTTTTTAAACCTCATTGGGTTGTCATCTTATCAACGGGCATGGCTTGGTGATGAACACACTGCGCTGCTTGCCGTTATTATAACTAATATCTGGCGCTGGGTCGGCTTCCCTTCGTTAGTATTCCTTGCCGCTATAGATTCAATCGATCAAAGTTGTTTGGAAGCTGCTTATATTGACGGTGTAAGCGAAAGATGTTTATTTTGGCGGATTATTCTTCCGCTTATTGTACCGGCGCTGACGGTTATTACCGTATTAACGGTTATCGGGAGTTTGAATGTTTTTGAGCAGATATACATTATGACCGATCTCGGCGGAGGACCTGATTACAGTACCGACACTATCGGAACACTCTTTTACCGCACCGCCTTTGGTTCCGTTGATACCGGCAATCCTGAAATAGGTATCGGCAGTGCGATCTCCGTTGTTATTTATGTTGTAACATTGGCTATTTCGATGTTCTCCATGCTTGTCGGAAAAGCAAAGGAGATACGATTATGACCGGTAATCTACGGTTCTCGCATACCGGTATTATCAATAAAGTCTTTATCATTATCGTGCTTACATTGATGATCATCTATGCTTTGCTGATTGTCTATCCGCTGTTTAATATGATTGTATCTTCGCTCAAACCGACACAGGAAATACTGCTGCATCCTTTTGCACTACCGGAAAGCCCTGACTTTTCTTCTTATAAACAAGTTTGGGTTGATATGGAATTCGAGAATTTTTTTCTCAATAGCATTATTGTAACAGTATGTTCTATGATTCTGATTCTGGTGTTCGGTTCTATGGCAGCTTATGGTATTGCGCGTTATGTTTTCAAAGGCTCTCTGCTGATTTCTATGCTTTTTTTAAGCGGAATTATCCTTCCGCTGAAGGCCTCAATTATCCCGCTTTTTATGCTCATCAGGAACTTGGGGCTTATGGATAGCTTTTTATCGGTAATCTTTATTTTTGCTGCGATGGGGATTCCTTCCACTGTTTTTATTCTTGCCGGTTTCTTTTCTGCGGTGCCTATCGACCTTGAATACGCCGCGAGAATGGACGGCTGTAATGATTTTACCATTTATCGTTATATTATGATGCCGGTTATCCTTCCCGGAATAGCATTGGTAACTATTTACAATGCAGTTCCTATTTGGAATGATTTTTTCTTTCCGCTGGTGTTTTTGCATAGCCGGACATTAAAGACCCTGCCGGTTGGCTTGAGTTCTTTTTTGGGGCAGTATAGCACAAACTGGACACTGGTGTTTACGGGACTGACAATAGCGATTGTTCCAATGATACTTTTATATACAATGATGAGTAAGTACTTTATAAAGGGATTGACAGCAGGTGCGGTAAAATAGCGCTTACCCGATTTTGGAGATGCCTGAGCGTCCATGCCGGGCTGCCAACATCTCGAAAGCTGCTGCGCGGGCTTGTTCTAATAATGCAAAATCTCGGATGGGATCTGCAAGCACAAACCCGCAGTAGCCTGACTGCTCCGTACCTCCAATGTCTCCCGGGCCGCGCAACTTTAAGTCTTCTTCCGCAATGATAAACCCGTCTGTTGTGCTGCTCATTGCTTTGAGCCGTGCCTTGCCGGTTTCGGTAATATTCTTTCCATAGAGCAAAAAACAATAGGCTTGATCGCTTCCCCGTCCTATTCTACCCCGCAGCTGGTGAAGAGCTGAAAGTCCGAAGCGGTCTGCATGTTCAATAACCATACAGGTTGCGTTCGGCACATCAACCCCTACTTCTATAACGCTCGTCGCAACAAGGATATGGATTGTTCCTGCACGGAACTCCTGCATAATCGACCGCGCTTCCTCTTCCGGTACTTTCGAGTGCAATAAGGCAAGCCGGTGATGGGGAAAATCCCTGCTCAGCTCGGCAAACATTTCCTCTGCCGATTTCAGGCTCATTACATCGGAATCTTCAATAAGCGGATAGACGAAGTATGCCTGTTTCCCGGCGAGGATTTCCTGTCCGATAAAATGATACACTTTTTCTGCTTTCGTTTGTGCCGCAATGTAGGTGATAACAGGTTTTCTTCCGGGCGGCATTGTTTTAATAACTGATACGTCAAGATCGCCGAACATGGACAATGCCAGCGTGCGGGGGATGGGGGTTGCGCTCATCATCAAAAAATGCGGGGCTTTTTTTCCGCTGTCTATACCTTTTTGAATGATGGCAGACCGTTGCAGCACACCGAAGCGGTGTTGCTCATCAATAATCACCATGCGGAGATTTTTATATCGTGTCTGTGCGGAAAAAAGGGCATGAGTCCCGATGATAAGATCAATATTGCCGGTTTCAAGCTGGTGCAGCAGCTGAGAGCGTCCAGTAGCCTTGAGGTTACCGGTTAAAAAGGCAAGCCGCACGCCCAGTGGTTCTAAGAGTCTTGCCGCTGTATCGGCGTGCTGCCGTGCCAGCAATTCCGTGGGTGCCATGAGGGCTGCCTGTCCCCCTGCTTCGATAACTTTGAGGCAGGCGAAAAAAGCTACGAGGGTTTTACCGGAGCCGACATCCCCTTGGATGAGGCGGGCAGCGGGAACAGTGCTGTCAATATCGGCATTTATCTCTGCGGTTACGGTTTGCTGATCAGCGGTGAGAGCAAAGGGCAGGCGGGATAGCAGTTTTTGCTGCATTGGGCTGTACTCAACCGCTACCGCAGCCGGTAGGGGGTCTCCGCAGGGAGATTCTGTCTGCGGTGCGGTGCCATCCTGTGTCGGTAGTGTCTGTGTTTCATCCGTAGGTTCCGCGGCTCTTTCTGCCGGCGGCATAGCTGCTTCGGCTGGCAGGGCTGTTTTCTCAACCGGCTGCCCGGTGGTATGTGCAGGCTGGTTCAGTTTCGGCAATACCCCCCGCCGTTCAAGCGAGCGCATACCGACTGCGGCTTCATATAAAAAGAACTCTTCAAAGATAAGCGCAGTACGGGCGTTTTCCGCCTCCTGCATACTGCTTGGACGGTGCATTGCATATAATATCTGCTTTTTATCCGGTAAATGGTATTTTTCCAGCACCTCCGCCGGCAGCTCCGTATCAATGCCGCGGGCATACGCATCGAGGGCTTGAGCAATGAGCTTCCGCAGTTTTGTCTGGGAGAGTCCTTGTGTCAGCGGATATACCGGCAGAATGCGCCGCTCCGCATGTTCAGGCTTTTCAATATCGAAGGCGCTAGACTGTAAAACACCGTATTTCACGGAAAAGGATCCGTACACCAGCGCTTGCGCCCCTTCCGGGAAAGATTTCTCCAAAAAAGGACGGTTAAAGCAGATGAGTTCTGCACGGCTCCCTTCAGCATCACAGATCATCAGCTTTAATGTTTTCATCCGTCCAAAACCGAACCATTGATGTGCGGTAACGGTTACCGGTACATTTAATTTATGAAAAGTATTCCAGTCCCGGAGTGTGTTATAGCGGCTCCGGTCTTCCCACAAACGAGGCCAGAGCTGCAGCAAGCTGCCGATGGTGGTAACATTCAGCCGGAGTAGCTGCTCAGTTGTTGTTTTTCCGGCTCCGTGAAGATCGGAAACGGGTGTTTGAATTTCTCCAATCAGCATAATACTCTTATCGGCTAAATGTACGTTTTCTCTACTGCGCTGTGCGTATAGGCTATGGCATTTCTTTTATCAATTTATTATAGGGATTTCGCATTATAAAAAGCTAGAAACTTTTTATCATCAACATACCTCGGCGCAGCATGTGAGGATAAACCCTTCGCACCAATCATGAATTAAGTGTTTCTACTTCCTGTACGGTTAAGCCGGTTGCTTTTGCGATATTTTCAATAGATAAACCTATCACAAGTAAGTTACGCGCTGTTTCAAAAGCTTTTTGCCGAGAACCTCTGACTTCCCCTTCAGCAAGACCGAGCGACTTACCTCTTGCTTCGCCTTCAGCAAGACCAAGCGATTTGCCTTCAGCAAGACCAAGGGCTTTACCCCGTTCAACCCCCGCACTGAATTGTGTCTCTGAGATGGTCGTTATATCGCTTTTCAGCTTCATTCTTGACTCATACAGTTTCCGTTCTGTCGGTGATAAGGTGAGTATGTCTATTTTTTCATTCAGCATTTGTAATACCGGTGACTTCGTTGCTATCA
>NZ_JBQNBW010000086.1:0-7399 GCF_052169735.1 Treponema sp. | reverse complement strand
CCGTACTGTCCGCGCTGCGGAAAACCGATGACGATGAATCTCCGAAGCGATTCTACGTTTGTAGAAGATGCGGGTTGGCATCGGGCGGCGCAGCGGTATGCTGATTTTCTTGCTTCGTATAAAGACGGCTCCATTCTTTTTTTGGAACTGGGAGTAGGCCCCAACACGCCCGGCATCATTAAATATCCCTTTTGGCAGATGACTGCCGGTAACCCGTGTGCAACGTATGGCTGCATTAACTACGGCGAAGCGAACTGCCCTGCGGACATACGGGACCGCTCAATTTGCATAGATGCCGACATAGGGGCTGTCCTTGAAACGATGCTGAGGAACGAAAAAACTATTCCATAGGATAGCGGTATGAAATTGGTTTTTATTACCGGTGCGTCGGGAACGATGGGATCCGAAGCATTGGCGCAGATTGTTCAGACAGGAAAGTTCCGCTGCAGGATTCTTTTGCGTGCGAATAAAGCGAACAGACGGTTGGCAAAAAAACTTCAAAAAAGTGGGCGTGTTGAGGTACTGTTCGGCGATATCCAACAGTATAGCGATTGCCTAGCCGGTGTAAAGGATGCCGATTATGTGCTGCACTGTGCGGCGGTTATTCCCCCTGCCGCCGATCACCATCCCGATGAAACATGCCGTACCAATTGGCTTGGCACCAAGAACCTCCTTGAAGCGGTGGTCAACAGCGGGCAAATTGAAAAAATCAAATTTGTGTACATCGGCACGGTTGCGGAATACGGTAACAGAACGTTTAAACATCCGTGGGGGCGGGTAGGGGATCCGCTTATGCCAAGTGTATTCGATATATATGCGGCAAGCAAAGTAAAAGCTGAACGTGCGGTTATCGAGTCTCCTTTGTGCTGGGTATCGCTTCGTCAAAGCGGTATTTTATATGACCGGGTGCTTTTGAATAATATGCACGACGGGCTTATGTTTCACACTTGCTGGAATGCGCCGATAGAATGGGCGACTGCACGTACTTCCGGTTTGCTTTTGAAAAATCTTGTTGAAAAAGATGCAGCGGGGACGCTTGGTCCCGATTTCTGGAAAAAAGTATACAATATCGGAAACGGCAAGACAGCGCGCGTTACGGGCTTTGAAACACTTGACCGCGGCTTTAAAATGATGGGACGCAGCGCTACTGAAATCTTTCGGCCTGAATGGAACGCAATCCGCAACTTTCATTGCATGTGGTTTGCCGACTCTCATATATTGAACGAATATCTCGATTTTCAGCATGAAGGCTTTGAGGATTTTTTTTCCAAACTTGAAAAGAAATGCCGGTATTTTAAGTTCGGCAAACCCTTTCCGCATCTTATCAGGCGTTTTGCGATTATGCCTCTTCTGCGCTCCAACAATGCGCCGGCCTTTTGGGTATCGCACCATCTTGAAAAAAGAGTACAGGCGTTTTTCGGTTCGCTGCAGGCATATCGTGCACTTGCGCGCAGCTGGGGACAGTTTTTTTTGCTGTGCAACAATCAAAATCCCGAAACGGGCGCTTTTTTGGACTATGAACAATTAAAAGATGAAGCTTTACTGGAGCAAAGGGGTTTGCTGCTCGACCACGGCTACGATGAGGCCAAAAAGACCGAAGAACTCGGCCTTGAAGATGTAAAACAGGCAGCGCATTTCCGCGGCGGCACATGCGTGAGTACCGCGATGACCCGCGGCGATATGTACAGTCCCTTGCAATGGCGGTGCCATAACGGGCACCTGTTTACGGCAAGCCCTTATTTGGTGCTTAAAACAGGCCATTGGTGCCCCGAATGCTGCAGCGCTCCGCCGTGGAATTTCGGCGAGCTTGCCAAGCACATCCCGTTTTATGCGCAAGTGTGGTATGACGATCACGGGATCGATGAAACCGAATCGTATTCGGCGGAGGACGGCCGGGATATATTAAACCTGTTCGGAAACTTCCGTTTCTGAACAGGTTACCTTGAAATGCGATGTTCTAAATCGTGCTATTTGTGCGATTTAGAACTCGTCGACCTATTCGAAAACGCAGTTATCGAATAGGTCTATTCTGCTATGTAAAAATACCTGTATATGCATGCTGTCTATTTAGCAGCATATTTCCTTAGTGAAAACCACCGGTTTTATGCCGAGGTATAGGGAAACTCTAAAAACTCAGGTATAGCTTTTAGAGATGCCCGACGAGTCTTTTTGATAAGTCTTTGCATTGTTATGACGTATCAAAAAACATCGCAAAATAGTCTAAAGAGAACCTCCACAAACGGAAATTTTTAGAGGTTTTCTTTAATCTTTATGAGGAGTTATCAGTATGGGTGAAAAAAAATCACTGGAAGTTTTCGGTATGCCGTGGTATGTTGCCCTGGGTGCAGTTGCTGCGATTTTGACGGCAGCGTACACTGGAGGATTATCAAAGGATTTACTCGGGTCTTTTGCACTGATGTTTGCCATTGGGCTTGTCTTTTACGAGATCGGCGAACGTATTCCTTTCTGGAATACCTACATCGGGGGAGGTATCGTGCTTGCATTTATCGGAACCTCGGTACTGGTGTATTTTAACCTTATTCCACAGCCGTACTTAAAATCAATGGCAGCCGTTATGGATGATCAGGATTTTCTTGCCTTCTTTATTGCAGTACTCATCACCGGCTCTATTTTAAGTCTTGAACGTGATATACTTCTCAAATCCTTTGCCGGTTATATTCCTGCAATTTTAGGCGGATTAGCCGGAGCTGCTATTCTGGGAATTTTAGGCGGATTAGTATTCGGCATTTCCCCTGCAGTAACAATTCTGAAATATGTACTGCCGATTATGGGCGGCGGAAACGGCGGAGGCGCGGTACCGCTCAGCCAGATTTACGAACAGGTAACCGGTCATCCAAAGACAGAATACTACGCATTTGCTATTTCCGTTTTAACGATTGCCAATATTTTTGCGATTATGACTGCCGCGGTTCTCAACAAGATCGGTGAAAAGAAACCTTCATTAACGGGAGACGGCACGGTACTCATGCGCAAGCACAAAGAAATCGCTACGGAAAAAGGCAAGAGTTCGGCAACACTGGCGCAAGTAGGCGGCGGTTTAATCTTATCCTCTGCCTTTTATGCACTGGGGCGGCTCTTTGGAAAAGCTCTTTTACCAAAGATATTCGGTGTTGCAATCCATCCCTTTGCCTATATGATCTTATTTGTTGCATTGGTGAGCGCTATGGGGATTATACCGGAAGGCTTACGTACCGGCGCTAAAAAGTTACAGAGCTTTTTTACCGGTACCTTAATTTTGATTATCATGGTTGGCGTTGGAGCAGATACGAGCTTGAAGGAATTGATGGATGCTATTACCTTTGGCAACGTGGTTATCGCATTCCTCATTGTTGTAGGTGCAATTCTCGGCTCCGCTGTTACCGGTTATCTTGTCGGCTTTTATCCGATTGATTCGGCAGTTACTGCGGGGTTGTGTATGGCGAACCGCGGCGGTTCAGGAGACCTCGCTGTTTTGGGCGCCTCAAAACGTATGGGCTTAATGGCGTATGCCCAGCTCTCATCCCGTCTCGGCGGCGGTATGGTATTGATCATCGGCAGTATTTTATTCTCGATGTTGTCATAGCGTATAGGGGATGTCGAAAAAGCAACCAACTTTTGAGACATCCCCCGTATGTATAATTTCGTTTATGAATGATCTTTTTACGGAAGGAATTCCGCAAACAATACAGAATATGGCGGATTTACGCGACACCCGCCGCCTGCAGCAGGCGAAATTGTTCCAGTCTGAACCGGGAGAGCAGCTGAGCCGGACACTTGTTATGTTCTCGCTTGTCATTCCCGGTCCCATTAAGAATAACCGCTTTTTAGAACTGGTATTCAACTGCGGGTATCAAGCATTTTCCGCAGCGCTGAAAACAGAGGATATCCGTATCAGCAGCTACCGTGAAGACCGCCGTCCGGCAGGAGCTACCGCGTATTGGATGCTGGATGCAGATGCTGTGCGGATAAAACAGCTCAGTACTGCACTGGAACGTACCGAACCGCTCGGCGTGCTCTGGGACTTTGATGTGTTTTCCGGCTTTGAACAAAAGCTTTCTGCCGCAGAGCTGGGATTCCCTCCCCGCTCCTGCTTGATCTGCGGCAATGCGGCAAAGCTGTGCGCCCGGAACAGAACACACAGCGTTTCCGACCTGCAGCGCACCATTTCTTCGCTTATCAGGCAGCGCATTCCGCTTCCGGAGCAGCTCTCGGAAAACCGGTATGATTAGAACATATCCGGGAATGCGTGATGCAGTACTTCTTCCATCGTATTGACAGGATGAAACTGAATACCTTTTTTAACTTTCTCAGGGATTTTTTCAAGATCGCGGACATTGGCTGCCGGAATAATAATTTCCTTGATACCGTTGCGGCGGGCAGCGATGGTCTTTTCCTTTAATCCGCCGATCGGTAATACCTGACCGGTAAGAGAAAGTTCGCCTGTCATTGCAAGTTTAGGCTTAATCACCTTACCTGAAAGCAGAGAAATCAGCGTAACGGTCATCGTGATACCAGCAGAAGGTCCGTCCTTGGGGGTTGCCCCTTCCGGAATGTGTAGATGGATGATATGACTTTCAAACCATTTAAGGCTGCCGATCCCTTGTTTTTCAGCAAAGTTCCGCACCCATGTCCATGCAATAGAGGCAGATTCCTTCATAACATTGCCCATTTGACCGGTCAGCTTGAGCGCCCCCTTGCCCCTATACGGAAGCGCTTCTATCAAAAGAGTGTCGCCGCCCATGCTTGTCCACGCAAGCCCGATTGCCGTACCGGGAACCTTGGCGTATTTTACATCATCATCCCGGAATATCGGTTTCCCGAGCATTTTTTCGATTTCTGCAGTATCGGGAGTAAATACATCTTTTTCGCCGCGCTCACCGGTAACCAGTTCAACGGCAAGTTTACGGTGCAGTTTATCAAGATTTTTTTCAAAATTCCGAACTCCGGCTTCCCGTGCATAGCCGTTCGCAATATGCAGTAGAATCTGTTTGGAATATTTTACCTGCGATTTTTTCAATCCGTTTTTTTCGAGGCTCTTAGGCAGTAAATAGTTTTTTGCGATTTCAACCTTTTCCGCATCGATGTAGCCGGAAAGCTGAATAATTTCAGCACGGTCTAGCAGCGGACGGGGAATACTGTCCAATGTATTTGCTGTGAGAACAAACACGATATGCGAAAGGTCGAACGGCAAATCAAGATAATGATCCCGGAATGAGACATTCTGTTCGGGATCGAGCACCTCAAGCAAAGCACTGGACGGATCACCCTGATAGCTTTGTCCCATCTTATCGATCTCGTCGATCATAAACACCGGCGCCTTTGTTTTAACAATTTTTAAGCCCTGGAGTATCTTACCAGGCATTGCACCGATGTATGTCCGGCGGTGTCCTTTAATCTCCGCCTCATCTCGCATACCACCTACGGAAAAGCGGAAAAACGGCTTGTTCATCGCACGGGCAATTGACTTTCCAACACTGGTTTTCCCAACACCGGGCGGACCAACCAGCAAAATAATCGATCCCTTTGTGTCGTTTTTCAATTTCCGTACTGCAAGGTATTCAATAATCCGTTTTTTTACATCCTCAAGCCCATAATGATCTGAGTCCAGTACCTTTTGCGCTTCTTCTATATCATAGCCCTCCGGTTCAGGCGGATTCCACGGAAGGGTTACCACCGTCTCAAGGTAATTCCGAGCCACAATGTACTCAGGAGAATTCGGTTCTAAAAACTTGAATTTTTCAAATTCCGACTCTACCGTTTCTTTTACCTCGCCTTCAAACTGAAACGAAGCTATGAGCTTACCGAATTTTTCTTCATCGGCATCTTTGGGATCAGAACTGAGTCCCAGCTCCTTTTTAATGCTTTTAAGCTCTTCATGAAGAAAATATTCACGCTGATTTTTTTCAATCCGCATATCCAAATCAGCTTGAATCTTCCGCTGTACCTCCAGCAGCTCCTTCTCTTTTTTGATATGAATGAAAACCTTTTCCATCCGTTCGCGGACATTGATTGTTTCCAAGATTTTTTGCTGCTCTTCCTTTGGAATACTTAAAATACTAGCCGTAAAGTCAGCAATTTTTCCGGGATGGTCAATATTGACGATATTGAGCCGCATTTCTTCGGTAAACAGCGGGTTGTTCTCCGAAAGCTCCTTCATCTCTCCAATAAGCCCGCGAAGGAGCGCCTTTACCTCAAGCGTGTCATCTTCTTCATCTTCAAGATATTGAACCGCAACAACAATCGGCTTTTTTTCGTTCACCACCTTGCGGATTTTAAAACGCTTTAAGGTTGAAATAAGAATATTGATACCGCCGTCAGGCAGATTGATTTTCTTGATAATACGCGCTGCAGCTCCAATTTGGTATACATCGGCAGCACCGGGTTCTTCCGTCTCATTTTTCAACAGCGAAAGCCCGATAAAACCGGTATTGCCGTAGGCTTCTTCCACAGAGCGGATATCATCAGGATCGTTAATTAAAAGCGGAGTAAAAATCCCCGGATAAATCGGTCTACCGGTAAGCGGAATAAGATTGATTTTTTTAGGCAACAGCTCCTCAATAGGGATAACAGCCTTTTCTTCTTTGGAAGCTGATGTATTATCAACAGTGTCTGAGGTATCTAAAATTTTTGAAGTATCTGAATCCATAAGGTTAAATATCGCTATTATTGGGTAAAAAGTCAATCAATCATATCTTTTGAAAATATACGGCATATCTGCGTTGTCGCTTTACAAAAAACAGTCCTCAACGTATCAAAGATACGCCTGCGGGTGTTTTTTGTGCGCTCCTAGCATCTATACCGTCTATTTTCAAAAGCGCTGGAAGAGGGGGCATCCGTGCCGCTTCTGAAACTCTTCAACGTAGCAGAACGGACAGGGATGTCCGTGGTTCAACAGACTATAACGCTTCCACTTCTGCCGAGGAAAGCCCTGCAATTTTGCAAATATCGCCAACGGGGTAGCCCATAGTGAGCATCGTTTTCGCCGTTTCAAGCTTTGCTTGGCGGGAGCCTCGGGCTTCACCTTCAGCAAGACCAAGGGATTTACCCCGTTCGACACCCGCACTGAATTGCGTCTCTGAGATGGTCGTTATATCGCTTTTCAGCTTCATTCTTGACTCATACAGTTTCCGTTCTGTCGGCGATAAAGTTAATACGTCTATTTTTTCATTCAGCATTTGTAATACCGGTGACATCGTTGCTATCATCGCTCTCTCCTTCTTATTGGCTGCTCCTATAAATCGCAGCCAGTTAATAAGCTGACCTCGTTTACCAACCGCATTCCCTTCTTCTTTCGCCTTTTTTGCTGCCGGTAAGTCCAAGAAATGTACCTCAAGCACATCCGTCAGTGTGGTATGCGCTGTCTTTTCTTGTAGCAGGTACTCTGAATGAATAGCGTCAT
>NZ_JBQNBW010000085.1:0-7733 GCF_052169735.1 Treponema sp. | reverse complement strand
AACGCAGAGTTTCATCTAAAGCACCGCTCTGTTCATATTGCCCGGTATTAAAATCAAGATACAGCACAGGATATTCTTGCCACGCGGCTCTGTTTTCCAATACTGCTTGTCCTTCCTCAGCGTTTGCAAGGTATAGTCCTTTGAATAGCTCTTTTTTTCCGAGAAAGTACGCAGATAAAGTCGAAAGGAATAAACTCTTGCCGAATCGCCGCGGACGGCTGAGGAAATAGACTCGGCCGCTTGTTACTAATTGAAAAAGATAGGCTGTTTTGTCTGCATAGAGATAACGGTCATTCCGTAATACTTCAAAACTCTGTACGCCGATTGGTATTTTTCGTGGAAAGCTCATGCAAGCATTATAGCAGATTTTTCTTATCAAGCCTATCTTTGCCTGATGAAGTGCCGGCATCCGTGTCGGATCGCACACATAGTTCGAAACGTTGAGCAATGCTCATAAGCCGCGTCGGGATTAGTGATTTCCGTGCAGGCAGCCTGCTAGATTAGACCTATTCGATAACTGCGTTTCCGAATAGGTTTACCGCGTTAGCGCTGGGAGCGGCGGCGTAGCCGTTCGGGAGTGAACGATAGTGAGCGGACGAATGGAGGCGGAAGCCGGAACCGCGGACATAGCGACCGCCGCTTTCCCAAAACTCCTTGCTGTTTTGGGAAAGCGGGGGGAACGCCCGGCTCTCTAACAGTAACCTATAACAATAATCTGACGAGATGAGTAAAAAGAGGGGGTGGGATGGCGCTTATCCGCTGGTATGATTGGATGCGCTATGCGTTGTCTATGATAATTTGGCACATCCGCATAACTTGCAGTGCAGCGTGGTGATTTTCGGGTGTTGTCCCTGCACAACAGGCTGCGTCAACGTGGATGGGTACTTCCGGTAAGAATGCCTTGAGCAGTAATGCATTTGAGACAACACAAATGTCTGTGCATAAGCCGATCAGCGTGATAGAGCGGATGGGGCTTTTTTCATGCAAGGATTTTAAGGATTCTGCCAGCGCAACCGAACCAAAGGCTGATTTTTCGTAGATTTGATCTGTTGCGAGTTTTTTGACTGGAGCTGTGAGTTCCCATCCTTCGGTATTTTTTATGCAATGCTGCACGGGGAGGAATGTTCCCTCTTGAGATTGCAGGTAGGAACACTGATGGGTGTCCTGCGTAAAGACAATTTTGCCGTGAAAGGTTTTGATTTTGTTGACGGCATTTTGCACTATTGCTTGAGCCTCTTTTGTACCCAAGCTTCCGTTTACAAAATCATTTTGCATATCAATAACAGCTAGTATATCATCCATAGAAAGCCTCTTGCAGATTAAATGATGGGAACCCCTAAAAATCCATGCCGGTGTTCTTAGAGGATCCCTTCTATAACATTACTTTTGATTACTTTTACTTGTGCTTGTGATTAGTCGCGATTACTCGTGATTAGTCGCGATTACTCGCGGCTTACGCGATAATGCCCATTTCTTTTCCGACTTTTTCGAAGATGGCGATAGCGCGGTCAAGCTGTTCGGTGGTGTGTCCTGCCGTTACCATACAGCGGACACGTCCGGTGCCTTTGGGTACGGTGGGGAACACGATCGGCCCGATGAATAAGCCGTTTTCAAAGAGCTTTTTGGAGAACTCAAGGGTTTTTGCTTCTTCTCCGATGATGACCGGCGTAATGGGGGTTTCGCTGTGTCCGGTGTTAAAGCCGAGGTGAGCGAGCTTTTCTTTGAAGTAGCGGGCGTTTGTCCACAGCCGGTCGGTGTATTCGGTTGATTCCATGAGCATTTTGATGGCTTCGATACAAGCACCGATAGCGGCAGGGGGGAGTCCGGTGGAGAACAGGAAGGGGCGGCCGCGGTTTTTCAGCCAGTCGATGCTGACTTGCTTACCGGCAACGTAGCCGCCGACAACGCCGATTGCCTTGGACAGGGTACCGATTGCAAAGTCTACTCTGCCGTGCAGGTGGAAGTGGTCAACGGAGCCGCGTCCGCTTTCGCCTAATACACCGCTTGCGTGAGCGTCATCCACGTAGGTTAAGCACTCGTATTTTTCTGCAAGTGCAACGATTTCCGGCAGCTTGGCAATGTCGCCATCCATGGAGAACACGCCGTCGGTGATGATGAGGATGTTGCGGTAGTTGGGGCGCTTTTCTTTTAAAACCCGCTCTAGGTCTGCCATGTCGGAGTGCTTAAACACTGCCTTATCGGCTTTTGAAAGGCGGGAGCCGTCGATGATGGATGCATGGTTTAATTCATCGGATAGGATGAGGTCGCCCTTGTCGGTAACCGCTTGGATAACCCCGGCATTGCAGTTAAAACCTGACTGGAAGGTGAGTACTGCTTCTTCCCGCTTGAACTTTGCCAGCAGTTCTTCCAGCTCATCGTGGATTTTCATGTTGCCGATGATGGGGCGGACTGCTCCTGCACCTGCGCCGTAGGTTTCGATCGCTGCGATTGCCGCCTTCTTTAAACGGGGGTGGTTTGCAAAGCCTAGATAGTTATTTGATGAAAGGTTGATAACTTTCTTTCCATTGATAACGCATTCTGCTTCGTTCGGTCCGTCAAGGGTTACCGGTACCTTATACAAGCCTTGATCTTTTAATTCCTGTACTTTTTGTTGTAAAAAAGCCATTTCGTGAATATTGCTCATCGTTTTCTCCTCAGTAAAGTGAAAGTGAAAATATTGATACTAGACCTGTTCGATAACTTCGTTGTCGAACAGGTCGACGAGTTCTAAATCGTACAAATGGCACGATTTAGAACATCGCATTTCAAGGGGGATTATTTCCGTGCCGACTGATACGCAACGCCGAGCCGCTTGCTCAGTTTTTCCAGCATATCGATGGTCATGGTTTCCAGATCGTATTCGGGTTTCCAGTTCCATTCATTCCGTGCGCAGGTGTCGTCAATGGAGTTCGGCCATGAATCGGCGATTGCCTGCCGCATGGGGTCAACCTTGTAGGTTATCTGAAACTCCGGGATGTGCTTTTTGATTTCCGCTGCGATAATTTCCGGTGTGAAGCTCATGGACGCGATATTAAAGGCGTTGCGGTGGACTAAGTTTGCCTCATCTGTTTCCAAAAGCTGCTGTACTGCTTTGAGGGCATCGGGCATATACATCATGTCCATATAGGTGCCTTCTTTAATAAAGCACTCGTATTTTTTGTTCTTGAGCGCTTCGTAATAAATGTCAACAGCATAGTCGGTAGTGCCGCCGCCGGGTAGGGTAGTGTACGAAATAAGACCGGGGAAACGAACGCCGCGGGTGTCTACGCCGAAGCGTTTGTGGTAGTAGTCGCAGAGCAGCTCACCTGAGACCTTTGTTACGCCGTACATTGATGTCGGGCGCTGAATGGTGTCTTGCGGGGTTTTATCCTGCGGGGTCCCCGGCCCGAAGGCTGCGATGGAGCTGGGGACAAAGAACCGGTATTTGTTTTCCCGAGCAATTTCCAGCATATTGTATAATCCGTGGATATTGATGTTGAATGCCATTTGCGGATCGCGTTCTGCAACAGCGGAAAGAAGCGCTGCTAAGTGAATGACGGCATCTACTTTATATTTTTTACATACATCGGCAACTTTCTGCGGTTCCAATACGTTCAGCTGCTCAAAAGGCCCGGATTCAAGGACTTCCGGCATGTCTTTTTTAACTACATCACTTGCAATTACATTACTGCCGCCGTAGGTCTTGCGCAGGTGCATAACCAATTCACTGCCGATCTGACCGAGGGCTCCTGTTACTAGTATTGTTTTCATTTTGATATTACCTCCTATAAAAACTTTTGCAGGAAATATCAATTTCCGAAAAAGTTTTTAGCCGTGCGCATAATGCGCACATATACAATAATCGAGTTTGCAACGCAAACTTGAGATAAAAAGCACCGACGCCATTTTAGGCGGCGCTTTTTATGATACCTCCTCAGATAATACACTTTTAATCTACATATTTAGTATATCACTATTTTTGTGAATTTGCTATAATAAAATAATGAATGACACTATTTTGGTAGATGAAGCAAAAGACTTCACGAAGAAAAAGAATTTCTTGCCGGTTCTTTCCGGACTCTTTGTCGGTGTATTGGTTCTGTCGAATATTTTGGCAGTAAAGATGGTGCAGATCGGTCCGTTTGTATTTGACGGCGGCACGCTGCTTTTTCCATTTTCCTACATATTCGGTGATGTACTCACTGAGGTGTACGGATATCGGGATTCCCGGAAAGTGATTTGGACGGGCTTTGCAGCGCTTGTCTTTATGACCTGCAATATCTGGCTGGTTAGTATCCTCCCTGCGGAGGGCAGCTGGAACCTCCAAAACGATTTTAACAATATTTTGCTGCAAATGCCTCGAATCAGCGCAGGCAGTATCTGCGGCTATTTTATCGGTGAGTACAGCAATTCTGTCGTCCTTTCTAAGATGAAGGTGATGAGCGGCGGTAAACACTTATGGATGCGCACCATCGGCTCTACTTTGGTAGGAGAGCTGCTCGACAGCGTTGTCTTTGTGGTGATTGCTTTTTCCGGGCTGTATGCTTCTTCGGTTTTAGTTGTGATGGCTTTTTCCAATTATCTTTTCAAAACGGCGATAGAGGTTGTTTGTACACCTCTTACCTATGTGGTTGTCAACTTCTTTAAAAAACACGAACAGCTTGACACCTACGACTATGGAGAGCGGTACAATCCGCTGCCGTAGACCTTTTGCAAATATACGACGCATCTACTGCGTCGCACGCCGAAAATAAATGCTCAACGTATTATAAATACGCCTGCGCTTTATTTTCGGCTAACTCCTTGTATCTACGCCGTCTCTTTGCAAAAGCGCTGGAGGGGTATACATCTGAGTTGTCGCTGTACTGACAGGATGTCAGTGGTTCCATACAGTATCGAGTTTTTCGTTTATGAAAAACTCGAAGTTCAGAAATGTACATGGACGTACATTTCTGAACAATGGCATCCATACCGCTGCTGCAAACAGTCCTCAACGTATCAGAACGGACAGGGATGTCCGTGGTTCCACGCAGTAGCGACGTTTTTGCACAGCAAAAACTCGCCGTCAGCAAATGTACACGGATGTACGTTTGCTGACGATGTATCTACGCCGTCTCTTTGCAAAAGCGCTGGAGGTGTGTGCATCTGAGTTGTCGCTGTACTGACAGGATGTCAGTGGTTCTATACAGTATCGAGTTTTTCGTTTATGAAAAACTCGAAGTTCAGAAATGTACATGGACGTACATTTCTGAACAATGGCATCCATGCCGCTGCCGGTACAGCGGATATACTTGGAAATTTTTTTGCCGGTGCCGCAGCGGGTATAGACGTGAGGATTGTGCCGGGGATGGCAGCTTCATGAGCCTCCCTGATTTATACTTTAAACTTGCCCACCTCGTTTGCCAAATTATCAATACTCTGTTTATTTTTCTCAGTAATTTCACGGACTTCCTGCACAGCGTTGTTGATTTGCACAGCGCCGGAAGCCATCTCGTTCATACTCTCAGTTATAACGCGGGTAAGACCGTCCAGCTTTTGCATCTCTTCCGCAACACCTTCTCCGCCTTTCAGCATTTCCTCAGAACCTGCTTGTACTTCTACCGTTACCGTGTTAATGCTCTTAATAGCGGTTAGTACTTCCTTACTGCCATGTTCCTGTTCACGCATTGCTTCAGTCAGCCGGTTACTCATTTCTTTAACCTGCTCCGCAAGGCTGAAAATTGCATTGAACTTTTCTTCTACCGTTTTTGACGAAGCGGAGAGGGTTTCAATTTCGCCCGATAAGGTTTTAAGCGTTGCGGTAATGGTTTTTCCTTGGACTGAAGACTCCTCGGCGAGTTTACGGATTTCGTCTGCAACAACGGCAAAGCCCTTTCCTGCTTCCCCTGCATGAGCCGCTTCTATCGCAGCATTCATCGCCAACAGGTTGGTCTGAGAAGCAATATGCTGAATAACACTGCTTGCTTCCATCAGCGAGCCGGACTCTTCTGCAATCTTTTGTGTTACGGTGTTGGATGTTACCAATGTTGCTTTGCCGTCGCCGGTTGCCGTTGTAAGACTTCTAATTACCTCATCGGTTTTACCAAGTGTTTGTCCAATCGAGGCGATATTGGCAACCATTTCTTCTACGGAAGAGGAAGACTGAGCGACACTTGCCGCCTGCGTTTCGATGCTGTTATTCAGCTGTTTAATGGTGCGGACAATTTCCTCTACGGTTGCTGCCGTTTCGGTAACGCTTGCCGCTTGGGTCATTGCCTGCTGTTTAACCCCTTCGATATTCGCGCTGATTTCATTTACAGCGCTGGCTGTTTCAGTCATATTGGAAGAAAGCTCATTTCCGATTTCTTCCATTACATTAGTGTTAATGCCGACTTGCTTGATGGATGCACCGATTTTAGCGATGGTCTGATTAAAATATTCTGACATATCGGTAATTTCATCGTTGCCATGCACCGGCAGACGAACAGTCAAATCTCCTTCACCTTGCGCTATATTTCGCAAAACCGCTACCACCGTTTGTATCGGTTTTACCATCATACCAGCAACAAGGTACACAATAAGCAGTGCAATTATCAAAATAATGATGCCGATACCTATCATTGAAAGACGCAAGGTGCTTACCGTTCCCATAAATTCGTTTTTAGGAGCGCGAATAATAACAGTCCAACCGCTATCTTTTATCTTAGCAAAAGAAGCAATAATTTCAACACCTTTGTATGTGAGATATCCAATTTCGCTTTTTTTGCTTTCGAGCGCGTGCTTTAAAAAAGTTGCGGTGGATACCAACGAGGAATCACTTTTCGAAGCTTCAATCAAATTGTAGCTTTTTTCAACCACTTCTTTATTCTTATGACCGATAGTCGTACCTGTCCGCCCGATAATATAGCAATAACCCGTTTTTCCAATAACAAGGTCGTCTATATCGTTGGAAGCCTGCTGTCCGGTAATTCCTGCGGAAAGAACGCCGATAGTAGCTCCCGAATCATTTTTAATCGGTACCGCAAGAATTATTTGCAGTTTGTTTGATGTGCGGGAGATAAGCGGCTCTGCGATAAAGGCTATCCCTTTTGCCGCCGATTGGAACCACTCACGGTCGCCTACAAAAGTCTTTTTACCCGAAGTATCGACTCTGTTTCCTTGCAAGTCGCAAACCGCTAACAGGTCTATTTTATCATTATGTTGTACTTCGGACACAAGAGATTTTGCTTTATCATACAAAGACATCGTTTCATCGCGTAGAATAGGCATCCGTGCAAGTCCTTCAGAAAACTGAAAGAGTGAAGACATTCTTCCATCGATTATTTCTGCAATATCATCAACTTTATCAATAAGATGCGTTTCGACCTTTTCGATTACAGCTTTGCGTGCGATTTTAACAGCAAGTAAGCCTTGAATAGTTGAAGCAAGAGCAATCAATAATCCGAAAATAAGAATAAGTTTGTAGCGAAGCGAAAAACGCTTTTTCATTGTATACTCCTTTGTAGGGGAATTTTATTTGGCTGTTAAATTTTAAAGAACGGGCATCTTGTCCGTTACGACCAAAGGGCGCACCCTTTGGAAACCCAAGAACAAAAATTATCGTAAATGGATAGTAATGCTACCCGAATGAGAGGAGTACTATGAGGAATTTATCTTTTTTAAAAGGAATGCAAAGACACGGATGCGCCGGATAGTGCAAAAAAAGCCTTTTGGAAATAGACGACGCAGTAGATGCGCTGTATATTTCCAAAAAATGGGGGGGGGGGGGGGGGGGG
>NZ_JBQNBW010000084.1:0-7738 GCF_052169735.1 Treponema sp. | reverse complement strand
AGGTGAACCGTTTCTTTTCTCCTTTTTTGGGGCATTTTATTTTACAACTTACCTTTGATCATTTTCACTGAGGAGACTGCTTGACTTTTTTTTGTTTGTTTGGCATACTCTCATCCATTACGCGGTGGGTGTAGTTCAGTGGTAGAGCGCCAGATTGTGGATCTGGTTGTCGTGGGTTCGAACCCCATCACCCACCCTTTTTTACGTTCATGTTATATGGTCCAACGGGCTGCCCGAACCTTTCTTGGCATGGCGGAAAATGCGCTTGTAGCTCAGTTGGATAGAGCAACGGACTTCGAATCCGTAGGTCGCACGTTCGAGCCGTGTCAGGCGCACGTTTTTTCAACTTCTTTTTACTACCGTACTTGTATCCTATCAGTCTCTTTCTATCTATATAGTATACCTTTATGGCGTAGTATTTTTTGTTGCTGTTTTTTTGTAACAGTTTATCTCTTATTTTGTTTAAAATATTTGTCAGACGTAGGTTTTTTTTGTCAGCGTTATAGAATGATAAAAATATTGCCCAAAATTGTATAGGAGATAAATATGATAAAGAAAAGTATCGCGGCAGGTATCGTATTCGCCATTGTAAGCATCAGCGGTTTGTATGCACAGGAGCAAACACCAAAGATGGAACCGATTTTAACCGAAACAGCTGTGAAAGGAGTTATCAAAAATCACGAAAAGCTGCTTGAACGCCTTAATACCATTCTGGACGGCGGGGCTTCTAAAGAAAGGCAATGGTTTGAGTCCTTTCAAGCGGCACTTGCAGAAGACACTAATCCGACGGATTTCCTGAAACAGAATCCGACGCCGAAAAAATTACAAACGCTTTTCCGAAAATACGGGCTTGACGGACAAACAGGGTTATTGCAAATTATAGTGATTGCGTATGTCGTTTTGAATTTCGAATATGGAGATCTTCCTATTGGAATCCATCCTGACGACTTGAAACTCGTGCAAAAATACCATGCGGAACTATCTGAATTGTTTAAGCCGATACCTGTTGAAACAGAAACCGATAGTGAATAGGGTATCGTAATATCGCTCACAATATTGTTTATTTAATTGTCTATTTATTATAGGAGATTATATATGACCATTGTACAAGTTAAGAATTTGCGCAAAACCTATCCATTAGGGAAGGTTTTGGTAGAAGCTGTTAAGGGAATTAATTTTTCCATCGATAGCGGGGAATTTGTTTCCATTTCCGGACCGTCCGGCTCAGGGAAATCCACTACGCTCAATATGATAGGGTTGATAGACACGCCGACCTCCGGTGAGCTTATTATCAATGGAGAAACAATTTATCAAGAAAAAGACTTTGCCTCTCTTTCCAAACGGAAAAACAAGGGCTTAAAAATTCCGCCAAAGCTCGACAAGCGGATCACTCAGCTGCGCCACGAGTATCTGGGCTTTATCTTTCAATCCTTTAACCTGATTCCTGTTTTGGATGTATACGAAAACATCGAGTTTCCCCTTTTGTTCGGTAAGGCGAAAGAAAGCAAAGAAAAGAGTAAGGAATGGATTGAGCACCTCATTGAAAAGGTCGGATTGAGCGAATGGACGCACCATAAATCGAACGAGCTTTCAGGCGGTCAGCGGCAGCGCGTTGCTATTGCCCGTGCCTTGGTTACCAAGCCTGCATTGGTGCTTGCCGACGAACCCACTGCAAACCTCGATTCCAAAACCGGCGATCAGATTCTTGCACTGATGAAGGATATGAGCCGTGAGTTTAATACCACCTTTATCTTTTCTACTCATGATGCCAAAATCGTCAATATGACCGACCACCGCATCAAAATCTTAGACGGAAACGTCGTCGAGGACACGAAGGTTAATGGGTAATTTATATCTATGATTTATCCGACGGAAGTGCAGTATTTACATGATTATGAATTGTTGATTACGTTTTCGAACGGAGAAAAAAGGGTTTATGATGGGCAGGATGATATAACGCAAGGAATATTCACTCAGTTGAGAAACAAAGCGTTCTTTGCTCGTGCCCGTATAGAACGGGGCACGGTCGTATGGAATGATGAACTGGATATAGCACCGGAAGCGTTGTATGCTGAAAGTGTTCTATGTACGGAGTAGAGGCATCATCCTTAATTATGAATTAAATTGAAGAGGATATAATGAATAAAACGATTTTTAAGTTGGCGTTGAAAAATCTTTTTTCGCATAAGACAAAGACGCTGATCATTATGATTTTGATCGGGCTCGGCAGCTTTTTGGTGGTGTTGGGACTCGGTGTGCTGAATTTCGCCGAAAAGCAAACAAAGAATGTATGCGAAAGCGATTTTTGCGGTGATATTTTTATTACCGGAAAACCCTCCGATCAAGACGTGAATGTAACAATTGCCGGTGCCTATAAAAATGTCAATACGGGAAAATTACCTTCGATGCCGTATCTGTCAAAGATAGAAAAGATTGAGGCAAAGTTACATGATATGCCGGAAGCTTCGGTGTTTACGCGGGGAATGGTTGTCGGGTATGGTATGCTGCGTCCGGCTGACCTTTCCGACACGTGGGAGCCTAAGGGTGAAAACTTTTCGTATAATCCCTATGCAACGACGCTCGGTATTGAGCCTTCTTCATACAAAAAAACATTTGAGACAATCAAAGTGTATGAAGGTGAATTTCCCGATTCCGACGGTACGGAATTTATCCTGCTGCCGCAAAAGGTAAAAGAAAAGTACGAGAAATATTATGAACGGGAATTGCATGTTGGAGATGATGTTGTGGTGATGAGCTTTGGAGAAAAAGCAAAGCTGCGCAAAATAAGAGTGAGCGGCTTTTTTACCTTTGCACATTCTGATACGGCAATTCAGGCGGTACTGTATACGGATATCAACAGCGCCCGTATGCTTGCAGGTGTAACAATGGGTGCTCGTACCGTTACGGAAATTCCTCAGTCAATCGATCTCAGCCTTGCAGAGAAAAGCGAAGACGACTTGTTCTCCGATGATGCAGTCGGTGTCACCGAAGAGGCGGAAAGCATCACTGAAAAAAAAGCGACTGCGGAAGATTTGGAAAATATTTTAGGCAGTACGGAGCTGCGCAATCAGCTCAATATGGCGGACACCGATGCATGGCACTTTGTAACGGTTAAGCTGAAAGATCCTTCAAAAACACCCCGGGTGATTGCAGATTTGAATAAATGGTTTGCAGAAGAAGGTCTTATAGCACAAGCGCTTCCGTGGGATAAAGCAGTGGTGCAGTATGCTGCTGCGATAAAAATGACACGGACGCTGATGATCGCGGTGCTGGTATTGCTTGCAGTTGTGGTGCTCATCGTCATTATGAATACGCTTGTCGTTTCTGTTATGGAGCGGACGGCAGAAATCGGCACAATGCGTGCCATCGGAGCAAAGCGTTCATTTGTCAGGCGGCTCTTTTATACGGAGTCGTTTTTACTTTCGTGCGTTGGGGCTCTGTGCGGGATTGCTCTTGCGATTATCGCAGGGTTCATCTTTAATGCGTTGGGAATCAGACTTCCGAATGAAACGATGGCTGTTATGTTCGGCGGTTATAAAATCCAGACAGCTATATCGCCGGTTGCAGTATTGAATACACTTGCCGCTATGCTTGCCGCCGGAGTAATTGCAAATTGGTATCCGGTTGGACTTGCATTAAAGATCAGCCCATTGGAAGCCATCAACAAATAAGGCACTATTAATGAAGGCATTTTAAGGAAAGATTATGAATATATTAAAGATTGCATTTCGGAATTTAAATAGGCAAAAACGGCGCAGTATGTTGTTGGTTATTGCGATTGTATTTGCGTTTCTTATTGTAACATTGATCGACGGACTGTCGGCAGGCGCCCGTAAGAGTTTGGAATATCAGATTGCAAAGATTATCGGCGGGCATGTCTATGTAACCGGGGCAGAAAAGGCAGCGGACAAGACAGAAGATGATAAGGCGAATGAATACCTTCCTCCCGAAAGTGTTGAGCTTGTGCATAGAATCATCAAAGAAGAAAAAATTGATGCATTGTATACAACTGTACGTGCACAGCGTTACGGCACGCTGATTTTTGCAGGGAATCAGTTGACTGCTCAAATTGCAGGCTGCAAATTCGATGAGGAAGAAGCCTTACGCAATAGTTTTGCGTTTAAAGAAGGCGGATGGGAGAATGTAACCATAGAAAACGCTCTTTTTATCCCTCAAAAAACCGCCGAAGCGCTGAATGTCGCTTTGAATGATGTTATCCTTTATGAAATGACTACGTTAAGCGGACAGGCAACGGTTGCGGAATTTCAAATAGCTGGTATCTATCAGGATCAAAGCCAGTTTGATCAAATACAGTTTTATGCGAACTTCGATTATCTCAATAAAATTGCCGAAATTCCCGAAGGGTGTGTTGCTCAGTTCGGTATTTTCTTGAGAGATGAAAACCAGCAAGATGCTGTTGCGTCCATTTTTGAAAAGCGCCTTGCCGAATACGGTCCCGTTACCAGCCGTGAACTGGCGGCGCAGTTTAACCCAACCTCTCCCGGGCAGGAACTGCTGCGGCAGTTGAATGAAGGAAAGTGGGACGGAACGAAATACGCCGTTATGACTTTCTACGATTTTGCGCCGCAGATGGTAACGCTGTCTCAGACGATACAGTGGGTCAGTCTCGGTGTGCTGTTGGTATTGCTGCTCGTTACGATGATCGGTATTTCCAATACATTCAGGATGGTGGTACATGAGCGGAAGGGCGAAATCGGTACGATGCGTTCTTGCGGTGTCAGCAGGGGAAAGGTGAGTCTTTTATTTCTTGCAGAAGCAGGCTTTCTTTCGGTTATCGGCGCCGCAGCGGGCTTTGTGCTTGCGCTGCTCGTTATGCTGATTATCAGCCTTATCCCCATATCGATTGACTCGGTACTCAGTATGCTTACAACGAATGGGCATTTTTTGTGGATACTCTCGCCGACCGTTATCTGCTTAAAATTCCTGCTAACGGCTTTCTTAGCAATCCTTGCAGCGCTCGGCCCCGCAATCCGTGCAGCCAACATGATTCCTGCGGAAGCATTGCGGTCGAGCAAGTAAATTGAGGCTGTGTTTTTTGCAGAAACAAAGTTCGCAGATCTTTGCTGCGAACTATCGATGATGAGGATCGGAATATGAATAATCAAAATCTCAGTTTGCAGTATAAGCTTGAAAAATTTACTGCAAGAAATGATTACGCTTTCAAAAAGCTCTTTGGTACCTATGAAAATCAAGATATTATGATTGAATTTATTTCTTTGGTAACAAAAATAAACAAAAACGATTTCAAAGATGTGCAAATTGAAAACAGTGAACTGTATCCCAAATTTTTTGATGATAAAGCAGGACGTCTTGATATAAAAATCTTACTACAGGATGGACAAAAAATTGATATTGAGATGCAGAATATCTATTTTGATTATTATGCAAAACGCAGTATTTTCTATTGGACTGAACTGCTGACCGAGAATTTTAAACATGGAGCCGACTACTCAGAATTAAATAAGTGCATTGCTATTAATATTTTAAATCAGCCATTTAAATTGACGGATAAACTTCATTCGCTTTATAAAATACTGGAATGGGAAGATCATAGTTTACTGGACGATATTTTTGAGATACACTTCTTTGATTTGACAAAAGTAAATGATATGAATATGACAGAATTGGAAAAATGGCTGTTATTTATCAAAACGGAGGATAGCGAGGTGCGGACACAGTTGGCTCAGGAAAATCCTGTGATGGCAAAAGCTAATGAAGTTATGAACAGTTTTTATCTTGACGATAAAGAGCGAGAGCGCTATATAGCTGCAAGACGATATGAAAGCGATCGTATTTCCATGATCCATGAATCCGAGCGGAAAGGTCTAGAGCGCGGTATCCAGCAAGGCTTAGAACAAGGTATCCAGCGAGGACTGGAACAAGGTATCCAGCGAGGTAAACAAGAAGGATTCAAGGAAGGATTACATCAAAAGGCTATTGAGACAGCAAAGAAGCTATTGACAATTGGTTTATCAATGGAAGATATTGCGAAAGTAACGAGTTTGACCATAGAGGACGTGAAAAGTTTAACGTAAGCTGCTATTGTATAGCGTCCGAGTTTTTCTGTTGGATAAATGCAAAAAATTTGGTTCTTAAAGTAAGAAAACCGCCACAAGCGTTTTATAGGAGGAGACTATGATGAACTACAAAGCAATGATGAAAAAATACACCGCAGTTTTTTTTGCCGCGGTCTTGTGTACACTGCCGTGTTCGCTTTCAGCGCAAATACCGAGTACGGAAGAGATGTATGGTATTCTGGAAAAACAATACTCAGCGGGTAACTTTGATAAGGATATTACCTGTACACTTTCGCTGATTATCGAAAAACCGAATGAACCGAAATCTGCGCAGCAGTATAAATTGTTCCGGCGTGATACACAGGATCAAACGACGCTTGTACAGCTTGCACCTGAAGCAGATAAAGGAACGGGGTATATGCAGGAAAAGAACAACCTCTGGGTGTATGATCCAACCTCGCATCAATTTACCCACTCTTCGCTTAAACGCACTATCGGGGATTCCGACGCAAATGTTTCGGATGTAAAGAAGCGATCGGAATTTAGACGGACGTATGAAATTACGGACATAGGGGAAACAAAACTCGGCAAGTTTGACGTATATGCAGTTACGCTCAAGACCCTTCTTTCCGATGCAAAATATGCACAGGAAAAATTCTTTGTACGTAAAGATGATCCGCTTATTCTAAAAATCGAAAGCTATGGCTCAAGCGGACGGCTGATGCGTACCACGCTTCTACCTAAATACGTCAAAATTGGTAATTTCAACTGGCCTGCGCACTCTATTTATATTAACGAAATCAACAAAGGTGAAAAAACTACGCAAATACTTTCCGATTTTGACGCCTCCGACATACCGGATGTGGTGTTTACGAAGGCCTATCTTGAAAAGATCAATTAACTTTTGCAAATAGACGGTACATCTGCGTTGTCGCTACGCCGAAATAAATGCTCAACGTATCACAGATACGCCTCCGCTTTATTTCGGCTAGGCTCCTAGCATCTGTGCCGTCTATTTGCAAACGCGCTGGAGGGGCATATCTGCGTTGTCGCTTCATCAAAAGTGTGCATCCGTGTACACTTTTGATGGCGCGTTTCAGCTGACGCTGAAACATCGCTTCTGTTTAAACTGGCGACATCCTTGCCGCTGCTGAAGTAAATACTCGACGTATCAGAACCGCCACGGATGGTGGGGGAGTAAATCAGTAACGAGTTTAGACATAAGGCTAAACTCGTAGCTAAAGGATATACACGGATGTATATCCTTTGGCGTGCCTGCGGGTGTTTTTTGTGCGCTCCTAGCATCTGTGCCGTCTATTTGCAAAAGCGCTGGAGGGACACATCTACTTCGTTACTGCGCACAAATTAATCCTCAACGTATCAGAACGGACAGGGATGTCCGTGGTTCCAAGCAGAAGCAAGTTTGCTCCTGCAAACTTGTAGCCCAAGAATGGGCAAGGACGCACATTCTTGGGCGTGCCTGCGGTTAATTTGTGCTCGTGCCTCGTAGTTTCAGAACGGACAAGGATGTCCGTGGTTATAAACAAGAGCGAGATTTGTGTTATGCACAAATCTCGTCGTTGAGAAACGTACAGGGAGGTACGTTTCTCAACAGGCTATTTGCAAAAGCGCTGGAGAGGCAAAACGGACAAGGATGTCCGGGATGATAACCAGTAGCGAGTTTTTCGTCGGAAAAACTC
>NZ_JBQNBW010000083.1:0-7884 GCF_052169735.1 Treponema sp. | reverse complement strand
GATTTAGAACTCGTCGACCTATTCGAAAACGCAGTTATCGAATAGGTCTAATATATACTATTAGATAAGAAATGAACAGGCTGCCAAAACCTTAGTAAAGGAGTAAATCATAAAAAAGCCGTCTCACGCAGGATTTCTCCAACGCAAAACGGCTTTTTCCTCAATTCTTATGAATTAGTGAAGTATATGCCAGAATCTGTCACAATCCATTTCAAAATCCTATAATCTATGCTATAATACAGCCTGTGAGAGAGAGTAACTATGAGCACAGCAAACAGAAAGTATAAGGATTCCTGTCTAATACGGTACGTCCGTGTACCGTATTAGACGATGAGTTTTTCGTTCCGAAAAACTCACTTCTGTAGAGAACCACCGCCATCCGTGGCGGTTATATAGTATGAGTACTTTTGCAAATAGGCGGAGCAGATGCAAGGAGTTAGGCAAAAAAGTACCGCAGGCGTATCGGATATACGTCGAGGACACTTTTTTGCCGTGTGACGCAGCCGATGCCCGTATATTTGCAAAAGAGAATTTCTTATCGCTATATAATGCTTTACATGGAACAAACCTACCGCTTTCATGTCCGGTAGAAAACATAAGGCTTGATAATATCATGTACATGAATATTGTCAACGATGTTTCCTGCCTTGTAGACAATAAGATTATCGTGCTTGCTGAACACCAATCCACAATAAACGAGAATATGCCTATACGTTTTTTACAGTACATAGCACGGCTGTATGAAAAACTTCAAACGCCGGCAGATAGGTATTTGAGAAAGCTATCAAAAATACCTACGCCTGAGTTCTACGTCTTTTACAATGGGGTGAAAGATTATCCTGAAACGATAACTTTAAAACTTTCCAATGCCTTTATTACCAAATCTGAGCAGGTGCCGCTGGAGCTGACAGTACAGGTACTGAATATAAATAAGGATAAAGGGAACAAAATACTCAAAACTTGTAAAACCTTAGATGAATACAGCCTTTTTGTGGAAGAAGTGAGAAGCCAAACACAACTCAATCCTGAAAACGGCTTTACCAATGCAGTAAAGATATGTATAGAAAAAGGAATCCTAAAAGAATATTTACAAAGAAAAGCACGGGAGGTAATCAATATGTTAATAGCAGAATACGACTATGATACGGATATTGCAGTGCAAAGAGAAGAAGCAAGCAAAATAGCCTTTGCCAAAGGAATATCTCAAGGTTTCCGCCAAAAAGCGCTGCAGGATGCAAGTAATTTCAAACGGCTTGGAGTTTCTGTAGATATTATCTCACAAGCGACCGGTCTTACCCAAGCAGAGGTAGAAGCGCTGAATTAATCCTTAATTAAGAATTTTCTTCATTTTTCAAGCCATTTTTGCATCCGTGCTCTATATAGACAGTATGGAGGTTCAAATGGAAGATACCTATAGATTAACCCTTAAAAACGATTACTTATTCAAACTCTTGCTCGGATCGGAAGAGAACAAAGCTTGTTTACAGGACTTTCTTGAATGTGTTCTGGATATGCCAACCGGTATGATTATAGACCTTGAACTGCTGGACAAGGAACTCGCAAAAGATGTGATAACCGATAAGACTGGGATTCTCGATGTTAAGCTTCGATTAAAAGACGGAACAACAATTGATATTGAAATTCAAAACTCGTGGTCTGCCGAATTTATTCCTCGAACATTGTTCTATTGGTCTAAAATGTACATCGAAGGCTTCAAAGAAGGTGAGCCGTATACCAGCCTTACAAGATGCATCGCTATTAATCTGATCTCCCAAGGATTTAAGCTCAATAACGAGGCGCATTCTGCCTATAGCATACTGGAAAAAAAGAGTCATCAGCCGCTCACTGACTTATTAGAGATACACTTTCTGAACTTATCGGCAGTAAAAGGAGCTGAAATACGGCAAACGATTACTACCAAAAAGCAAGAAAAACTGTTAAACTGGTTACGGTTTACCAGAATTCACCCTTTTGAAAATAGACGATGCAGGTGCTAGAAGCCAGCCGAAATAAAGCGGAGACGTATCGGGTATACGTTGAGCATTTATTTCGGTGTAGCGACAACGCAGATGCGCTGTATATTTTCAAAAGACGACAAGAAGGAAAGAGCCATGTTAGCAACAACCTCTCCGATATTGCAAATGCTGAATGAGAAAATTGATGTTTTGAGTTTAAATCCTGAAGAGCGGAAGCTGTATGAATCGAGGATGAAGCTGAAAAGCGACATTGCAACTATTTCTGAAGTACAGTTTAAAGCTGGAGCCGAATGGGGTCTCGCCGAAGGCGAAGCTAGAGGTCGTTCAGAAGGTTCTCATCAAAAAGCGCTCGAAACGGCAAAAAATCTTCTGCAATTCGGACTTTCCCAGAAAAAGATAGCACAAGCCACCGGTCTTTCCTTAAAAGAAGTGGAAGCTCTGAATTAATTCACAATTAAAAATTACTCCCTCCCTATCGCGTAAATCGCCTTTACGGTTCCCTTCGAACGGGTTTCAGCATGGTTATTAACCTCGTAGGTAATAACAAAGTCTTTTTCTTTGTTCATTTTATTCGTGCGGAGGGTTTAATACCCGCCGTCCACGGCAACGCTTGCGTTAGGGTTGTTGATTAACCCTGATCACAAAAACAGACGGTAAAACAAACAGTATTTTCCGCCAAGCTCCCTTCCGAAACCCCAACTGTTAACGCATACGCCATGCGCATACCAATGCAGCAGTTTTCAGAAACTGACACTTCTTCAACTGCTGCATTATAACACACGATTTCAACAGCCTAACGATGCAGCATGGTTATCGCCTCGGAAACCGATATCACTACAATTACAAATTACCCATTAGCGCATTATCAATTAATTACTCCCACTTTAAGGTATAGGTTACTTCGGCTGCACCTTTACCCGCATAAGTATATTTGATAACAAAATCCTTTGTTGCTCCCCGTGCCAGTGTAAAATCTGCCGGATAGCTAACCGTAACATTCGTAATATTAAAATTATTCTTCGTGTTACACTTCCAAGTATTACTACTACGGTCATACTTAAATTCTACAACACTTTGCTGATAATCCGATAAAATATGCTTTTCCTTCACCAGATAATAAATACTTATATCATATGCCGTTTTATAATGCACTAACTTTGTATTAAGCCGGACATATTCGAGTTTAGAAATACAACTAGCACCAGCAGGGGCTATTTTTCCTGTACCTTTTGCAATCCACTCTCCATTTTTACCCTTCTCATCTATATCCAAATCTTTCATCCCGCATTTTTCCCATAAGGACTTAAAATCGGGTACTTTTGTTTCATCATAAACACCTCCAACCCTAAAATCATATGTAAACGCGCTATTAGTATCGCCAAGCGTAAGGTTTTTTATTTCCTTTGCTTGAACCGTCAACTTTCCCGGAGGGATAAAAGCCATGTCGCACACAGTATTTTTGGCATCATCTTCACTATTTATGGTTATTTCAGCCATATTTATATTACCTGTAGGAATAGCCGTATCCCATTTTTGCGTTTCATAATTAGGATTACAAAATGCAAGAAACTGAATTTTATCGCCTTTCTTTACATACGAGCTCAGTTCAATAGGCTTTCCATCCCTAAGAGCAACAATACGTCCTGCATCATCATCATTTACCCTAAAGGCCAATTGATACGCTTCTTCCACTTCTACTTTTGCAACAGCAGATGCCCTGGTTACAGTTTTCTTACCGTCAACCTTATCGTTTGTATTCGTAACAACACAATAATAGTATTCGGTTTTTACCGAAGCAGTATCTACGTTTAACTTGAGCGTTGCAGAGATTTCTCCGTTTAGTTTTGTTCCATTTACATTACTATCAGAAGTGTTTTGATACCACTGATAAGAAACCTGCCCCATATCCATTGCAAGAGCTTCCACTGTAAGACTTATAGAGCCTGGGGTGTTTATGGGAAGAGTCTTGCTTTCAGGCTCTTTAATAATTTTAGGCTGAGCTGCATCCGTATAGAGCGGTCCTGAACTTATCAATAGCTTCACGGCATCGGTTTTTACCGTATCGGTCTCACCGTTAGAAGAATTTGTATTGGTTACTTCACAATATATGTAGCAATCTGTTGGGACAGTTTTATTAGGCCGGTAAGAATACAATACTTCACCATCTATTAATGTTCCACCCTCGTTCGATTGATAGTCATTTTTATACCACTTATATGAAAGCGTTTCTCCATCAGGCACAGGAGCGGTCTTTACCTCCATAACGGCATCGTCGGTTGAGTTTAACTTTATCCGCAAAGCTTTAGGTTGAGCTAAGATAAGGGGGCGCGTAAGGGTATAATCAGGATTTTCTGTTGTAATAACCTCGGTTTTAGTTTTCTTAATCTTATTGCGGTAGGGAGAAAAGCCCGCACCACTTGACTTTTTCTCGGCAGGTTTGGTAAATGCAGAATTTTTTTGCGCATTATAGTTATTATTAGTAATATTTTGCGTTATCCAGCTATACAATACAACCTGACCGTCTTCCTTAACATAGCCGACAGGATCGCTTAAATAAAAAGGTTCATCGAATTGTTTATGACTTCCGCTTGACGGAGCTGCATAATCGGTCCATTCGCTGGGCACCCCTAAACTGCTTATAGAAGCGGGATCGCTGTAGTAAAAGATAAATTTAGAATGAGTATCAACACAGAACATTGAGTTATCAAGCGATACCCCGCCCGATGCCGTAAAACGGTAAAAATAAAAGCGTTTTTCTTTTTCCAAATCAAAAAGAGGCGGCGTACTGCCCCATCTATCCTGCCGTGATTTATAGCGGTAAAATTTTACCTTACCCATAGCTTTTAGACCGGAACCGAAATCAGGACCTGCATATTGTTCAGGCGAACCCGACCATGAATCAGGTTTAAACCGATAAGAAGCAATATTCGTGCTGTTATTAAAGGCATCGATATAAACTACCCATTCAGCGAATTTCGATGCAGAAAAGCCGTAATCTTTATCATAATAGGTAAAGGGGTCTATTTCTTCGGGTGTGGTGTTAACCTTTACAACATACTTTTTATTACCGTTTTTATCTACAGGATTATATACGGCCGCAGCATTTCTTTTGACGGTAAACTTCATATTCCAACCTAAGTATTTACCCTCTTTTCCTTCAACTGAAATTTCTGCATTGGCACTATCATTGGTATCAAACTTTATAGGATTGGGAGTAAGCTTTACGGGAAGACTATCAAAGGTCTTAAATATGACAACTATATCATCCTCGGTTATTTGCGTTACATTTGAAGGAACACTCACTTCTTTTCCGATTTCGCTTTTAATACCCTGCACATACATTTCCAGAGGTTCCAAAGCAACATCTTCATTTTCAGCTCTTTTTGCTCTCGTTACGGATACAACATCGTCAAAGTCTTTATATTGACCTTTTAGAGCCTTTACAAAAATTTTTACATCAATGCTTTCGTCTTCTTTTAGCTCAATGCTGTTTTTTTCTAAGACAACAGGAATAACCGTTTTTTCCGTACCGTAACTGAATTCCGCCCTAACATCGGCTGCCGAGATCATAGTTTTTCTATAAGGAAGAGTTACACTTCCGCTCATTGCATTTTCTCCGGCAATTGTAAGGCTTTCTAACTTTAAGTCGAAAGGTTCACTTTGCGTAATTTTAATAATCTTTGTAACTTCACCGTATTCAGCTTTGGTATCCTGTATTTTTATAGTTACAGGAGTCGGTGTTCCTGTAACTAAGGGAACTCCGTCTCCATTAATTTCCACACTTACTTCAACTTCTTCCATAGTTGATAAAGAGCTTACAGCCTTTACTTTTATATTTTCAGGCAATATCTCTTCAACGGAAGGCGCAACATTTACCCAATAGGATCGGGCTTCAGAAAATTTTTTTATTTTATCTACTTCATCTATCGGGGTGTCAGCCAAAACAGGTACAACATCAATCCCTTTAACCTGCAAGGAGGTAATAACAAAATTCGACGAAACAGATTCCGCCGATCGGGAGTACCACGGAGTACCGATTGCCGGTTTACACGTTGAAAACACGAGTATTGCTGCAGCAGTTAAAGATAATAAACTAATGGTATTTGCAATCTTTTTAGATAAACGCATAAGAACCTCCTCCTTACACTTTAAAAGTTAACCCAACGGTTACCCCGAAATCGAGTGAATTGAGATAAAGAGAATTGATAGGTGTTGTAGTAACATTGTGTTTAGTTTGTTTTTCAGCAGCATGAGCCAATTTAGGCGGCATTGTTATATATTTCGGTTTATAAACAGTATAAGATAAGAATGCGCCCAACACAATTTCCATATTGGAAAGGAACGGCTGATTGTATTCAATAAAGCCCTTAAAGATAAACCCGATAGGATTAATCTTTTTCATTTGTTCTTCCGTAATCAAGAGTGTTCCTGTTTCGCTGGAAAAATCAAAACCTTCTTGTTTTAATGCTTCAACTTCTTTCGGTGTAAGATTCGTATACATTTCATAAATCGGCTGCGGATCAAGCGGCATTTTAATGCCGGTATTAAACCCTACCGCAAGGCGGTTCCGTAAAAAATACGAACGCCCCCCTGTGGTAAGGGTTATCACCGGAGTCATGTGAATACGGCAAAACACATCAATCTTCTTACCTTTACCGTCATTCAGCTGAGCATTATACTGCCCCGAAGTCTGTCCTGTAAAGCCTTGCCCAAGACCGAATGCAAAAGTCAAGCCCAATCCGCCGAATACGCTGTTATCTTGAAACCGGAAGTATTTCATTGAATCAAAAATATAGGTTAAATCAGCTTCACCGGTAGTAATATACCCCAGTGCCCCCTTCATACCATCACCGCCCAAATAAGCCATATCAGCAGGGCTGATGTACGGCCTCGTCAAAGAACCGGTTAAATTCGCCTTTAGCCCCAGCGTAAAGCCGGAGTCAAACGCGTAAGCGTGGAATATAAATACGACCGGAAAGAGAATGGCTATATGCTTTTTATGTTTATACATCAAAATAGCTCCTTTGATACGGCTAATCTTTTACATTCCTGTCTGCATTTAATCAGGTTCTATAGCGACAGAGTAATAAGAATAGATATTTTTACATTACGGGCTATAAAATCTTTTGTCAAGTGCGGATGAAAATGGGAATGGACAAAGAAGAGAGATGGTCGTTATATCGCTTTTCAGCTTCATTCTTGACTCATACGGTTTCCGTTCTGTCGGTGATAAAGTTAATACGTCTATTTTTTCATTCAGCATTTGTAATACCGGTGACTTCGTTGCTATCATATTCTACGCCCCTCAGCGGGTTCTTAGCAGAACTTTTATAGTGCGTTGACCTCTGCGGGGGAAAGACCAGTTGCTTGTGCGATGTTTTCTCGTGATAAGCCAAAGTGCAGAAGATTTTTCGCTGTTTCGAGTGCTTTTTGGCGAGCACCTCGAGCTTCGCCCTCAGCAAGACCGAGCGATTTACCTTCAGCAAGACCGAGTGATTTACCTTCGGCAAGTCCAAGTGATTTACCTTCAGCAAGACCAAGGGATTTACCCCGTTCAACCCCTGCACTGAATTGCGTCTCTGAGATGGTCGTTATATCGCTTTTCAGCTTCATTCTTGACTCATACAATTTCCGTTCTGTCGGCGATAAAGTTAATACGTCTATCTTTTCATTCAGCATTTGTAATACCGGTGACTTCGTTGCTATCATCGCTCTCTCCTTCTTATTGGTTGCTCCTATAAATCGCAGCCAGTTAATAAGCTGACTGCGTTTACCAACCGCTTTCCCTTCTTCTTTCGCCTTTTTTGCTGCTTGCAAGTCCAAGAAATGTACCTCAAGCACATCCGTTAGTGTGGTATGCGCTGTCTTTTCTTGTAGCAGGTACTCTGAATGAATAGCGTCATTGAGC
>NZ_JBQNBW010000082.1:0-8070 GCF_052169735.1 Treponema sp. | reverse complement strand
TTGCATAGATCGCGCCGCCATAGTTATCCGCATCTTGTGTCCCGTCTGCCTTTCCACCTGTAAGCGTCAGGTTTTCAAGGGTGAGCGTTTTGTCGCTTTCCACTTTAGAGGTTTACACCAATTATTTTACAATATATTCTAAAATTCTTTCATAACGACCTCTTTCAGTATCTGCTATTCCGATCGAAATATACTTCGCTGAGTTTAGGATAAAGACGTATATCTTTGACGAGATTGTTGCGCTCTTTAACAGGAAAGAGCAGAAAAGTTAGTCTTTCGGTGTCATCCGCACCGTGTGAGACTGTTCAAAAACCGAAAACCCATCGACCTTTTATGTAAGGACATGATTTACCCATATCCCTAAAGCGGATCACAAAACAGTTTTTTCGAGATATTCCTGCTATTTCTTTAACAGCTTGCGTAAAGGATTCCAGTTCTTTTTTTCCATCTCGGTTTTTTGCATCAAGTGTTTCACATTTTCCATAACCTTGGTGATGATGGGCTGCTGCGAAAGATCGACTAAAAAGAACGAAAGCGTTCCGGTAGTAGAAAACACAGGATGACACAGAGCATCTTCTCCTTGCTGCGTTGCAGACCTCGTTTGAACTGCTTTTTGGAATGCTTCTTTGATACTGACGGAAGGGGCTATTTCCGTTAGTAAATCCCCCTTCTTGCATCCGGTGGAGGCTTGAGCTTTCGGTGAAAAGTCGAGTATCTCACCCGTTAAATTGACCACCACAAGCGGGAGATCAATAATGTGCAACAAGTCACTCACAAGACCATTCAATCCTGCAATTTTCACGCTCTTTTGTTCGCTGATCTTATATGCTTCATCAAGCGCTTCCCGCAATGCAAAGCCGAGATTTCCGAGCTTTTTTGCACGGGACTCAGAAAGCACCCCATTGAGCTGGATTGCCTTGGTCAGCATTAAAAAGTCATTCTTTTTTTGCTTCGCATAGACCAAAACCGCTATCAACAGCACAAACTGTAAACCGGCAGCAATAAAGCCGAAAAAAAGAATAAGCTCAGAGGCGCTTTTTAGCTGGGACTGCATACCGATTCTATACCCCCATATAGCCACCAACAGTATAAGCAAGAATGAAAAAAAGACAGCTGCAATAAGTTTTCCTTTCTTAATAATAATCATAATCTATATACATCCTTTAATGAGGTATCGAAGGAAACTGAAAAACTATTCTATAGCCCCTATAAACGGATATGCTTCTTCCTTACAAAATAACCCGATAAGGCGCGCTATCTTAGCGATTTTGCCTACATATTCCGAAATTCAGCAATTTTTTCATTACTGCCAAGGAGGAACAAGGTATCTCCGCTTTGCAACACAAAATTATCATCCGGCTCATACATAACTTGCCGGTTAAGCGGATTGCCGACAGCATCAATATCCAACTCAAGCCGAACAATAGCCAATACCCGTAGGTGAAATTTTTCTTGCAGAGCAGCCTGAAGCAGTGTTTTATCAATAAAAAAGCGAGGCACTTTCACTTCACTAATGCTGTATTCTTCCGTCACTGTTATCGAATTGATTGATTCGGGATTGATCAGCTCATTGGTGATACGAGTTGCAGATTCTTCTTCGATTTTTAAAACCCTATTTGCACCAACCCGCTTTAGAACAATAGCATGGAGAGGAGAGACAGCCCGTGCAACAATATAAGGAATTTCCCGTTCTTTTAAAAGCGTGGTTGTTAAAATACTTGCCTCTTTATTGTCGCCGATAGCAACAATCGCCACGTCAATATCATCGAGCGGAGCCTTCCTGAGTGCATTTTCATCAGTGGTATCAATCACCATAGCAGCAGGAACAATTTTCTTGATGCGGTCTACCGCCTGCACCTCATGGTCGAATGCAACAACGGAACCGCCCCCTTCTACCAGCATTTCACAAATCCTGATACCAAATTCTCCTAAGCCGATAACGGCAAAATTCTGCTTTACTTCCATACAATTATCCTCTGTAGCGCTAAAGGGAAGCACACCAACGTGTTTCCATAATGGAATAAACCGCTGCACATTTTGCGGAATTTGGTCTCTTCATCTGATGAAATTCCCCTAATGGGGAGACAATAGACCTGTTCGATAACTGTGTTTTCGAACAGATCGACGGGTTCTAAATCGTACAAACGGCACGATTTAGAACATCGCATTTCAAAGTAACCCGTTCAGAAACATAAGTTTCCGAACAGGTTTAATCTTAAAATACACAAATGTTTTTAGAGACTCGCGACAAAAAAGCCGCCTTAAGTATTGTACCAAAGACGGCTCACCAGATGCCCTGCTTACAAACCGAGCAGCTCATAAGAGCAGCCGAGTAAGCAAGCGCACTTATAACTTGCAAGGAACACCCAACAGGAGTCATCTCCTAGAAACATCGCTCCAGCTTTAGGGATACCCTATCTTGCACTCAGCGCCTCCCGGACAAACCCCCTGAGAGGCACCGGCAGTTTTTTATCTTATTTTCCTTTTTTCTGCTCAATCGCAGCCTGTGCAGCAGCAAGGCGGGCAATCGGAACACGGAAGGGAGATGCCGAAACATAGGACATACCGGCACGGCAGCAGAATTTAACAGACTCAAGGTCTCCGCCGTGTTCACCGCAGATACCAACCTTCAATTCAGGACGGGCTGAACGACCTTTTGCAATTCCTTCTTTCACAAGTAGTCCCACACCTTCCTGGTCTAAGGACTGGAAGGGATCAGCAGGGAATACCCCAGCCTTCTGCTCATCGACATACGCCGGTAAGAATTTTGCAGCATCATCACGGCTGATACCAAGCGTCATCTGTGTCAAGTCATTGGTACCAAAAGAGAAGAATTCAGCACGGGATGCAATCTTATCTGCCAACAACGCAGCACGCGGAGTTTCAATCATCGTACCGACCAAATACTTAACATCAGCGCCGTTCTTTTCGATAACAGCATCGGCAACACTACGGACACGCTGTTCGAGGAGGGTAAATTCCTTGGGATCGATGGTAAGCGGGATCATAATCTCCGGCAATACCGTTACACCTTTCTTCTGCATATTGCACGCAGCGGAAATAATAGCGGTTACCTGCATTTCCAGAATTTCAGGATAGGTAACAGCCAAACGGCAGCCGCGGTGTCCAAGCATTGGATTTGCTTCGTGGAGCTGTTCAACCCGTTCCTTTACACTTGCAAAGCTGATATTGAGAGCTTCAGCGAGTTTCTGCTGCCCTTCTTTATCATGCGGAACAAATTCATGAAGCGGCGGGTCGATCAAGCGGATGGTTACCCCCTTACCGTCCATAACTTTGAAGATACCTTCAAAGTCCTTTGTCTGGATAGGAAGCAGCTTAGCCAATGCCTTTTTCCGTCCTTCGGTGCTGTCTGCAACGATCATCTCACGGATTGCAAGGATGCGCTTTTCATCATTAAAGAACATATGTTCCGTGCGGCAAAGTCCAATACCTTCAGCGCCATGCTCCAATGCAACCTTTGCATCTTCCGGCTGATCTGCATTAGTGCGTACCTTGATAGTACGGATTTCATCAACCCACTGCATCAGTGTTTTATATGATTCAGGCTGTTTTGCTGCAACTAATTTCAGCTCACCGATATACACATCGCCCTTTGTACCGTCCAGAGTGATAAAGTCGCCTTCTTTAAGTGCCTTACCGTTATAGCTGCATTCGCCTTTTTCGTAATCGATTACGAGCTTTTCGCAGCCGACAATACAGCACTTACCCCAACCGCGTGCAACAACTGCTGCGTGGCTGGTCTTTCCGCCGGTTGCCGTTAAGATACCCTGTGCAGCATGCATACCGCCAACGTCTTCAGGGCTGGTTTCCTTACGCACGAGTATGGCCTTTTCTTTCTTTGCAGCAAGCTCTTCAGCCTTTGCAGCAGAGAAACAAATCTTGCCGGAAGCAGCGCCCGGAACAGCGGCAATCCCGCTCACCAATAATGCTTCTTTAAGATTCGGCTGCTTATAGTCGATAGCAGGATAGAAGATACCTTCAATATCGCTTGACTTAATGCGCATAATGGCTTCTTCTTTTGTGATAAGCCCTTCGTTTACCATATCGACAGCCATTCTAAATGCAGCTGCCGGAGAGCGCTTTCCCGTGCGGCACTGGAGCATATAGAGGGTTCCTTCTTCTACGGTAAACTCCATGTCCTGCATATCTTTGTAGTGCTTTTCAAGCAATGCGCGCACCTCACAGAGCTGATCATACGCTTTTTTGTCTTCTTTTTCAAATTCGGACAGCTTGATGGGGGTGCGGATACCTGCAACAACATCTTCACCCTGTGCATTAAAGAGGTAGTCGCCGTAGAAGACGTTCTCACCGCTGTTCGGATCACGGGTAAAGCACACACCGGTTCCCGACGTACTTCCCTTGTTACCGAATACCATCTGCATAACGTTGACAGCAGTACCTTTAATACCAACCAGGTTTTCTACGCGGCGATAGGTAACAGCTTTTTCAGCCATCCATGAATTAAACACAGCACCGATTGCACCCCACAGCTGCTCAATAGGATCCTGGGGGAAATCTACACCGATCTCTTTCTTATACAATACCTTGAATTTTGCGATAACCTCTGCAAGTTCATCTTCGTTTACATCAGTATCGCCGACCTTTGTGCCTTCGGCGATATTCAACCGTTTGCGGGTCAGTTTTTCCTTTACTTCATCAAAAAGTGAATCAAACTTGAGCCGGTCAACACCCATTGCGGTTGAACCATACATCATAATAAAGCGGCGGTATGCGTCCATTGCAAAGCGGCGGTTCGAAGTTTTATTTGCCAAGCCTTCTACCGATTTATCGGTTAAGCCGAGGTTCAAAATCGTTTCCATCATACCGGGCATCGAAACGGGAGCGCCGGAGCGGACGGAAACCAACAGCGGGTCATTAGGATCGCCTAATTTTTTTCCAGCAGCTTTTTCAAGCTCCCGAAGATTATCTTCAACAGCCTTTGCAAGACCATCCGGATATGTTTTTCCGTTTGCATAGTAAAGCTGACAAACTTCCGTTGTAATAGTAAAGCCTGCGGGTACCGGTAATTTTGCGCGGGTCATTTCTGCCAAACCGGCACCTTTACCGCCCAAAAGCTGCTTCATTTCTCCATTTCCTTCAGCTGTACCGTTGCCGAAGAAATATACATACTTTTGTTCTGCCATTAGTTCCTTCCTTAAAAAGTGAATAAAATAGAGAGACGCTTACAGTCTCCATTCTAGAGATGTCTTACTGTATAAACAATGCACCTATTTTATAGTGTATGGTAATATATGTCAACGCCTCGATTTTAGAACAGCAGCCTTCCCCGCTCCTACGTCACGGATCGGCAAGAGACGGTGCTTCCTCCGCACTATAAACGAAAATTTACCCTCCGCGCGAATCATTTCCACACGGAACAAGTCGGTAGAGGTTGCAGTTTTTAGCCGTTTTTGCATCGGCGGCATATAACAGAGTATATGTATACCACTGAATATGAAGGCTTGCTGAACCTTGAACATGAAGCAGCGCTGCCCGACACGGAAGCATGTCCGCTTATCTTTGAATCGGATAACCCCGACTACAGCTTGGAGAAAACAGCTGATGCCGTTGCCGTATGTGCACGGACGGTATTTGGGATTTCAACACTCTATCCATGGCAGCGGCTTGCCATTGCGAATATTCTGGATGCCGTTCATGCAGCAGAAGCGGCTTCTCAAGGAGCGGATATGGCATCTCCAGCTACCTGCGCAACAGCAAAACAGCACACTGCCAACAGTTATGCGGTGTTTCAGCCTCCAGATATACTTGATCAACGAGGTGATAGTGATACTGCAAGCAGAGATTTAAGTGAACTCTACGACGAAGATGGCGTTTTACGCGGCAGACAGATCATTCTATTGCCGACCGGCGCGGGAAAATCGCTGTGTTTCCAAGTTCCGGCGCTCCTTTTGGATAAGCCAACACTCATTATTTATCCCCTGCTTGCCTTGATGAGCGATCAGATGCGCCGGATATGCGAGGCAAACCTTGAGCCGGTGATCTTTCGCGGCGGTCAGAGCGCTGAGGAGCGGGAAGCTCAATATGCCCGGCTGGAAGGCAGCGATGGAAAAGCCCCCGCACAGTTGATTATCGCCAATCCCGAAATCCTCACGCAGGAGGCAGTACTCAGCCGTATTGCGAAGCGCGGCATTGCCCATCTTGCAATCGACGAAGCGCACTGTGTCAGCGAATGGGGGGATAGCTTCCGTCCTGCATACCTCACGCTCAAACACGTGATTGATACACTCAATCCGCCCGCCGTTACCGCCTTCACTGCAACTGCAGGAACCCAAGTATTACAGCGGATCAGCGAAGTTCTGTTTGACGGGCAAGCCCACGTCGTGCGCGGGGAGTCAGACCGTACCAATATCAGCTATTATGTACGGCAATGCCGCGTTAAACCGCCTGCTCTTTTACAGGAAGTACAACAGCGCCAGCGTCCCATGGTGATTTTCTGCGCAACCCGGAACGGAACTGAGCAAACTGCCGCCTTTTTACGCTATACCCTGCATGATACTGATATTCGGTTTTATCATGCAGGCTTGCAGCGGGACGAAAAAACAGAGGTAGAACAATGGTTCCACGGACATGACCGCGCCATATTGGTTACCACCTGTGCATGGGGAATGGGAGTTGATAAAAAAAATGTACGCACAGTGATCCACCTCAATGCATCCCCAACTGCCGAAGCGTATATACAGGAAGCAGGGCGCGGAGGGAGGGATGGCAGTCCTTCACAGGCTGTACTCTTATGGAGTGTGGAAGATAAAAAGCGAATCGCACAGCTGCCTGAAAAACAGCGGAAGCGGGCTGAGGTGCTGGCAGTATTTGCGGAAAGCGGACGCTGCAGACGGGAAGTACTTCTTGAGGCGCTTGGAGAAAAAAGAGCCGTCCCGCTCCATGCAGGGGACGAAAGCATTGCCTGCTCCGGCTGTGATATATGCCAAGGAACAGCGCAGCTCTACCCGCAGGATGAGCAGAAATTGATCAGCTTTATCAGCCGGCACAAACGGCAGTACACCGGTATGCAGCTCATACAAGTTTTGTTGCCGTATATGCCGCTGTGGAGAGCGGGAGACTTGTCAAAGCTTATAACGCAGTTGCTCGCCGAACACAAAATCCGTCCGGCACAAACCTTGTTGTGGAAAGGCGCTCTCACGTGTGAGGAGAAAGGCGATAACAAGATGATTTCACTATAGAGATAGCGAGGGAACAAAAGAGGTTTAAGAAAAATTTACCCTATAAAATTATCTGTGTAAATCAACACCCCCGACGCAGAGTATCGGGACACAGTGCGAAATGTTTCGCACTGTGTGTGCGATCCGGCACGGATGCCATCGTTCAAAAATGTACAACGAATGTATATTTTTGACAAGGCGGCTGCACTCGGCTTTAATACCCTCATGTTAAACGCGGCATGTGAGCATTAATCCTCCGCACGAATAACTGAAAATATGATAGGACAATACTATTGGACCACCTGCCCCCCTTGCCTGTTTTATTCGTGATGATGCTCTCCGTGGTGATTGCACTGGGCGTTCGGATTATTCTTGAGCGTTCCTGCTAAAAAAGCTTCAACGGCTTCATCCGGAGAGCCAGTAATTCCGGCAAGCTGATTAATTCCAGCATTATTGAGCGCATCAACAGCACCTTGTCCACGGTTGCCTAAGATGAGGGTTTCAACGCCAAGGCTTTTCAGGTATGCGGCTAAATCGTGATGGCCGAAACCGCCGTTATCAATTACCTCAGTTTTCGTTACTTTTCCAGCTTCAATTGTGTAAACTTTAAAATGCTGTGTTTTTCCAAAATGCTGGAATACTGAATTCGTTACAATATCATAAGTTGCTGCAATTTTCATATTTTTTGGTTATATCATAATTCTTGAAGTTTGTCTAAAGGTTTGTATAATTCTTAGTTAGACAGACAACCCCTGTGGGCTGATAAAGTAACATAAGAATGACCTATTTTACTAACGGCAAAATAGAATTTAATTTAAGTAAGTAAGTAATCAAAATTAAGCGACAGTATAGGAGTATTTAATGAACAAGT
>NZ_JBQNBW010000081.1:0-8205 GCF_052169735.1 Treponema sp. | reverse complement strand
GGTGAACCGTTTCTTTTCTCCTTTTTTGGGGCATTTTATTTTACAACTTACCAAGCCCTGAAAAGTACTATCCGGTATCTTGACTTTTTTCGATTTTTATCGTATATAATGAAAGTTGCTTTTTAAAGAACCTTATGAGGGTTGTTTTGAAAAGATGACTATTTGTATTTTAATGCTTACGAGATCGTAGCTCATTCGGATAGAGCAACTGCCTTCTAAGCAGTAGGTGGTGGGTTCGAATCCCGCCGGTCTCATTTTCTTTTATTTGTGCGGAGGGTAATACTCCGACGCTCTGCGTCGGAGTATGGTAAGCTAAGCGGCAAAGATTTAGGGAGCTTTCTTTAAGAAGGCATCTTTAAAGCCGAGTCGTTGAAAAGTCTCTAATGCAGCCCCTCGCTCATCTTTTTGCAGCGGACCAACATACACTTTATAAAAACTCCCGGTACCGGTTCCATTTTTTTCAACAGAAATAGGATACTGCTTCCCATATCGTTGTACGAAACTTTGTACATTGAGCATATCGGTGAACCGAGCTATCTGCACATAGAAGGCATCTTTCTTTAATCCATCGGTTACAAAGAGGTCTTCAGCCGGGCGGACAGGAGACTTCTCTGTTTTTGTCATGGACGCTTCATTCTGCGGTGCAGCCGGATGCTTAGCTTTTGTAGACGGAAGAGGGGGGACATCTTCTTGCCGTGGAGCTCTCGGTTCTGCCGGGACGAGCATCAGATGCTGTTCAACAGGTACTGCCGCGAGGGATACTTCAGCAATGTTTTCAGTTGGAGCCGCAGGTTCCGGCTCTACTGCTGCGAGCGGTGCAGGCTCTTCAACAACCGGCAGCGGTTCTTCAGCTTCTATGGGAGAAACTTCCGCTATTGCTTCCGGAACTTCTTCCTCAGCTTCAATAGGGACTGCTTCTGCTACAGATGAATCATCTGCTTCTTCAATCGGTGCAAGTTTGGCGACTGTTTCATCCGTGATGGGATCATCAGGCTGTTCAATTGGTAAAACCTCTGACGCCGGTTCTGCAGCTTCTCCGTCTTCATCGGCTAAATAGAGCTTTTCCGGTATTCCATCATCAGTATCATAGAGCGGAGGCTCATCATCTACAGGGGGATGCTCCGGGGATGCCGCTTCTGCAACAGCCGGTTCAGATTGAGGGGAAACAACAGGTTCTGTAGGAATTGCGACTTCAGGAACTGCTGCATCCTGTTCAGAATCTTCATCTTGATACTGTGTAGTTTCTATCTCAGGGACATTCGCGACCGGGTTTGTATATGCAGCAGAATCTTCTATTGATGATTCTTGTATTGGGCGAATAGCAACAAGCTGCTGCTGTGCTTCTTTCTCTCCCTCAAATATAGGTTCAACGGGTTCCGCAGCCTCAGCAATCGCTTCCGGCTGTGCCGAATATTCTACAGCAGGCGGTGTAGGCTCTTGCACTTCAGCAATCGGCTGAGGTGCTTCTTCGGGAACTACAGTTTCTGCTTTTTGCGGCTCTGCTACTTCGAAGGGAATAGCCGCAGCGACATGCTCTTGAACCGGCTCTATCACAGGCGGTACCTCTTGGGGGGCTGCCGCTTCTTCTGCTGATTCAGATTCCGGAGCAATAGCTATCGATGTTTCAGTTGGAGCGGGATTCGAAGCGGATTTTTCAACAGGAGACTGTTTTGAATCTTCTGCTGCTGTAGCCTGTGCTGACAGTACTGCGGTTTCTTGGTTATCTGTTACCGCTTCTTTTATCGGTATGGGGGCTTGCTTTGGCGCTGAATTTTTTGTGAGCAGCACGGGATCGGCTCCCTCTTCGGCAACAAGCGGAGGGATAGAAATACGTACCCGTACGGTAATTCCCTGCCGTACTGCTAAAGCTGCGGCTAAATCAGGTGAAAGCTTAATCAATACACCATCCGCACCGGTATTTCCAACAATAACAGCACGGGACTTCGTATTTTGCTCTAAATTGACTATTTCGATCAGCGTATGCGTTGGAAATAAATCACTGGATGCAAAAAGTCCGGAAGGAAACTCCTCTGCTGATCCGGCAGAGGCATTTCCTTCCCATACTGCCCATATCGATGTAATACTCAGTATGCAGAGCATTGTAATAGTTATTGTTTTTTTGAACATTCCTATCCCCTTTTCCAGTATGATTTGGAAACCCTGCAGAGCAGATGAAACCGCTCTGCAGTATTTTTAAACTACCCGATATGCGGGTTCTATGCTTTCGTTCTATAAACGAGATTATATCTTTTTCAAAACGGCAGCACCAATATGCGCTCCGGCACTTCGCGCTTTTTGCTTTAATTCAGCATCTCCAAGCCCTGCCGGATCAATATCATCTTCGGAAAGTACTGTTTTTAAAGAAAAATCAAGGATTTTCCATCGCAGTTTTTTCCATTCCAAGCCCTGTTTTTGGCTATTTTCACGAGATTCTTTTCCCTGCCCGTACTCGCAATACACTGCAACCACGTAATCAACTGAGGAATCAAACAACTTAATCACTGATGCCGTATCAGTATACAACGATGGCTTGCCAACAATATGCTCAACACTGGTTGTAATGATGCCATGATCAAAACACTGCTCAAAGATTTCAGTTTCGAGCACCGTGGTAATATCTGCTGCACCGGAAGGCGCATCTCCGTTGTACATACAAATAAAGCCGACTGTCTGTGTATATCCGGCACTCCATAGCAGCATGCAGGATAGCAACACCATCGGAATCCGCTTTTTCATGGTATATTCTCCGTATATCAATATCGGCAAAATAAAAAAAGCATAAAGGGGCTGCCGGAGACTTTAGGCTTCCTTCAATCAAAAAAAAGACAGAGTGCAACTATTTCTTTGCACCCGGCATTTTTTAATACACGGGCACAAGCTTCGAGTGTAGCGCCGGTAGTCATTACATCATCGATTAAGAGAACTCGCTCCGGAACCTGTTCTACCGCAGCGTGTATCTTTCCCTGTAAATTGCCGGCTCGATCTGTTTTAGACAGTTTTTTTTGCGGAGTACCGTCTTGCCGTTTTAAGCAGCGGCAGATTCTTGTTTGCGGATATACTGACAATTCCCGGACAATATCTTCAACTTGATCCCAGCCTTTTTCCCGTAATTTTTGAGGGCGCGGGGGAACCGGAACAAGCGGCAGCTGTGTAAGCTGAGGATTTGCAGTGAGAAATTGCCAAATAATAGAAGCAAATACCGGAGCAAAGGTACGGATAGCATTATTTTTCCACAGAGGAACTAATTTTTGCCCAAGACCGATATAGGGAAATAAGCTATAGATACGGGTACACGCGGGTTGTTGAGGAGCAGCTCCGCTCTTTCCATTTGCCATACTGCCCTCCAGTGCCTGTCTGCAACGGGTGCAGTATTCACGTTCCGAAATAAGGATTTTACCGCAATACATACAGCGTTGTATCTTTTCTATATCTTCAGAATAATCTGCATTGATATACGGCATAAACACCGTATCAATACAATGACGGCAAACAGGTAAACCATAGCGATCCGGCTTACCGCAGAGTAAACAAAGTTGAGGGCAAATGAGCCGACTGTAGTATTGCCGTGCCATGTTCCGTGTAAAAATGGCTGGTATATGATAGTTCATACTGAGGATTATAGGGGGTGGATGGGGAGTTCGGCTAAAAATTTCTTATTTTTTGTAAATATACGGCATATCTACTTCGCCGCCCCATTAAAACTGTACATCCTTATGCATTTGTTGATGATGTATCTATAAAGGACCTTTTCAAAAGTGCAGGCAATACGGTAATGGACAGCAAAAATACAAAACGCGGATGAGACTGTTAGTTTTCAAGGCATAGCACAACTTATTTATGCGTCAACTTCTGCAAGGAGATTTTTCATAATAAATTCCTTCCGTTCCGGGGTGTTTTTACCCATGTAAAACTCAAGGATGGCAGGAATTTTTTTAACCGTCTGAATGCTTACCGGCAACAAGCGGATATCTTGACCGATAAACTGACCGAACTCTGCAGGGCTTATTTCTCCCAATCCCTTAAAACGGGTAACCTCCGCAGCTGTACCGAGCCGTTTCATTTCTGCATCCCGTTCTTTTTCCGAATAGCAATAACAGGTTTCTTTTTTCGTCCGTACCCGGAACAGCGGTGTTTCTAAAATAAAGATACGACCATTCAGCACCAGCTCTTCAAAATAGGTGAGAAAAAAGGTAAGCAAGAGGTTTCTGATATGGAAGCCGTCGTTATCGGCATCGGTTGCAATGATGATCTTATTATAGCGGAGGCTTTCAAGGCTGTTTTCGATGCCGAGCGCCATCATCATATTGTACAGCTCCGCGTTTTTGTAGATTGCCGCCCGCTTTTTCCCGTGCATATTTTCCGGCTTACCGCGGAGAGAAAAGAGCGCCTGCGTGAGTACATCCCGGCTTGAAACCATAGAACCGGACGCTGAATCCCCTTCGGTGATAAAAATCATAGACTCATCTCCATACTGCTTATCTCCCAGATGAAATTTACAGTCCTTCAGTTTAGGGATTTTCATTGCAATCTTTTTTGCTGCAGCCTTTGCTTCTTTTTTAACACTGTTGAGTTCAGTACGGAGCCGTTCGTTTGCGATAATCTTTTCTTCCAGTTTGTGCGCCGCGTCTGCGTTTTTTTGCAGCCATTCCACAACGGCAGCCTTGGTACCGTTGACAATCCATGTCCGTACCTCAGTGTTTCCCAGCTTATTCTTTGTCTGACTTTCAAACACGGGGGCTTGTATCTTTACTGCAACCGCAGCACAGGTACCTTCCCGGACATCCTCGCTTTTATAGTTTTTGCGGAAATATTCGTTGATACCTTTTAATAGCCCTTCTTTGAAGGCTGAAAGATGGGTACCGCCATCCGATGTGTACTGTCCATTGACAAAGGAAAAATAGGTTTCACCGTAGTTATTGGTATGGGTAAAGGCGAATTCCAGTTTTGCTTCTTTAAAGTGAGCGACGGGGTACAAAACCTCTTCCCCAATTTCCGCGGCGAGTAGATCGAGTAAGCCGTTTTCCGACATATATGCCGTTCCGTTAAAGGTAAGAGTGAGTCCGGCATTCAAATAGGCGTAGTTCCACATCCGTTTTTCGATAAAATCCAGATTGAAGGTGTACTCTCCGAATATTTCCGCATCGGGGATAAACTCGACGAGTGTGCCGTTTTTTACCCCTTTTTTTGCATCTCCTTGTGTTTCTTGTACTAGTACTCCCCGCTCAAAGACTGCTTCTGCGTACTTTCCATCACGGACGGAGACTACCCGGAAATATTCGGAGAGGGCATTGACTGCCTTGGTTCCAACCCCGTTCAGTCCCACCGAAAACTGAAAAACCTCATCATTGTATTTTGCACCCGTGTTAATCACCGACACGCATTCTACAATCTTACCCAGCGGAATACCGCGTCCATAATCTCGGATGGTTACTTTATTGTCTCGTAAAACGGCATCGATCCGGTCTCCGTTGCCCATGATAAACTCGTCGATAGAGTTGTCGAGCACCTCTTTTAAGAGAATATAAATACCGTCATCGGGATTTGTACCATTTCCAAGCCGCCCGATGTACATACCTGTCCGCAGCCGGATATGCTCCAGTGAACTGAGTGTTTTTATTTTTGATTCATCATAGGTATTTTTTGCTGCCATTTTTTCCTCGTAATATTAAACCTGTTCGGAAACTTTTGTTTCTAAAAACAGGTTACCTTGAAATGCGATGTTCGCGCATTGTGCTATTTGTGCGATTTAGAACTCGTCAACCTGTTCGGAAACATAGTTATCGAACAGGTCTATTCTTAGGGGAATCTCTAAACTCGTGTATGCTGTTTAGAAGCGTCCTCTTTTTGCTATAACCGCCTATTCGTGCGAAAGGTAATACGCATAAACCGCATTGGGTATGGGTTTTCCTCACCGTACCTCGTTGCAGTGTATGGGAATGTCAGGATAACCGTCGGCGAGAGGTGATTGTAGCATAAATCGATATGAAATGTACACGTCCTTCCTGCAATAAAACGAGCTGTAAAGAAAACATTTAAGGGAAGCTAATCGGGCATTTCTAAACACCTCAAGCCTATCGGCTTGTTCTGTAAGAAACGTATATCATATCCGTTAAAGTAGATTGCAAATCGGCTTTTTGAGGTTCTTATCGGTATGTCTTCATGTCAATGTGTATTTGTACTTTTTCGGGAACTAGTTTATACTCTATATTTAGAAAATGAGAAAAAGAACAAAGTATGCTGTATTTGAATCAAGTATTGTTGATCAACTGCTACAAGGGGTTAGGATTAATCATATTCGTAATAGAGCAATCGATACAAAAAATATCTATCTTTTTGTTTAAAGACAGTATTGTCTATTGTTTTTGCAGCCTCTGATGTTTTATTTTTTCATTGTTGGGCTGCTTGAGAGCTTATATTTTTTCAAGGAGCTGTACTTGTATGGAATTTGACTTTAAAAATGCTCCGCTGCATGAAATACTTGCGTATGTGCCTGATTTGCGGAGAGAGGCTTATGTCGATACAACCCTGCGTATGCAGGCTGATGATAATATTGTCGGTGTTTTCGGTTCTGCATACTCAAATGCACATTCTCCGATTATCGATGAAGCGCTGATCTATGGATATGGGTTAGTGCCGGTGCCGATTGTCGGAGTTGATGCTTTTATTTTTAAGCACGGTGATTATCCTGCTTGTGATGTTATTAAAAGTACGATGGTGTATTTGACAACACAAAAATGTCCGTTGCTGTATTCTTCTAAAATGTATGTGCTGGATGGTTGTTGCCCTGCGGTTGAAGCTGCGTTTCGGCTGTGTACACAAAAGGCTGTCCACCGCTATCAGAATGCTGAAGCTCTACATACGGTTTTACAGGAAGTGTACGGGAGAACATATTCTGAAAGCCGCTATGAGCAGGCGCAGACGGCATATGCACAGCTTGATACCTTGTTGCAGCAGCTTGAGAAGAGCTCCCTTTCCGGCAATGAATTGGGAATTCTTGGGTTTTATTCCCGGTTCATCCTTGAACTTGATGAGCGGATAGCCTTTTTAACCCGTATCTGTGATCTGCTTGCCTATACAGCTGGTGGACAAACTGCAGATCAGCCTCTACGGGTGCCGATTTCAGTATATTGTCCCGATGGTATTGTACAAAAGATACAACCGGTTGCCGGACAGTATTTTAAGATAGTGCAAGCGCAGAATGAACCTGCCGATATTGCCTGTACAGGCTGTGTTTATGCAGCCGATGAATACCTCGCTTATTGATATGTATGCGCTTTTTGCGTACGAATTGAATAACTTTCAAAGTTCACACTTTATTCAACCGTTTAATTTTAAGGAATGGCAAATAAAAGCTGTACAAATAACACCGCTTTTATTTGATCTGAGTTTGCCAAGTGCAAACTTGTATATCATATACATGTTTTCATTTCGTTGCGAATCTGCGTAAATACTCTTAAAAAATATCTGAAACTGGACAATGGTATACCGACTAGCGGCACGATTCTGTGAGTGCCTGCAAGAATTGATGCAAAGCAGCTTGAAAAAGTATTCATAGAATATGCAGGGAAGACATTCGGCAAGAATATTGTAGAAAATGAAATATTAGCGATTCACGGGAAAACTATCCGGCGTTCTGAATATGCACCAACAATCCCAGATAAAAAGCCGTATGAAGCTGCTTATGCCGTTTCAGCTCAGGTCGTATCCGCCGGATATGTGTTTCGAGTATGTGAAAACAGATGATATGTTGTAATTGCCGGAAAATATGCAATAGTCTTCTGTATTCCTGCTTGTTGGTAACTTCTATACTTAGGATGAAGCGGAGGCAGCTGCTTCTTGAGGATTCGGCTGTTCTGATGGTTTTTTCAGACTTTGCTGCAATCTGCTTTGGAGTGAAGGCAGCTGCGGTTTATGATACCGTACAACATAAAAAACCAGATTAAGGTATAAGATCAGAAGAACTGTAATAATAATCACTTCAGGTGAAATGATGACATTCTTGATAAGAATACAAAGCTGAGCAAAAGTCATACTATAAGTATCGGTAGAAGAGTTCTCAGTCTTGAATATTGAAGGATCTTTCTAAAAACTGCAAGCCTATCGGTGGAGTGATACAATAAAAGTGCAGTGCCAAAATTGCCGAAAAAGAAAGGAGGAAAGGCAATGAAACGGTACGATGAGAACTTTAAAATCGAGGCATTGAAG
>NZ_JBQNBW010000080.1:0-8558 GCF_052169735.1 Treponema sp. | reverse complement strand
GACAATAATTATTATCGGATTTACCATACTGGTGATTACCCTTGTTATCACTTTTGTTGCTGCCCGCCGCATGGTAAATCCTATCAATGTTGTCGTTGACGCTCTTAAAGATATTGCTCAAGGCGAGGGGGATTTGACAGTGCGTTTACCGGTGCACGGCAATAATGAAATTACCGACTTATCACAGTACTTTAATCAGACTATTTCCAAAATCGGCGCTTCTATCCAACAGGTCGAGGTAAACAGTAACGATATGGAAGAGATCGGCAACGAACTTGCCTTCAACATGACAGAAACCGTCAGCGCCATCCATCAAATCAGCGCGAATATCGATGGGGTAAAACAGCAAGCGATGACACAGGCTGCCAGCGTTACAGAAACGGGAGCCACCATAGAAGAAATTGTCCGTACAATTAAGCAGCTGAATAACAACATCGAAATACAAGCAGGCAGCGTCGCGCAGTCCTCTGCTTCGGTAGAGGAGATGGTTGCAAACATCGCTTCCATCGGGCAAACCCTCAACAAAGCAGACGATGTTGTGAAAGAACTCACCGCTGCTACTGGCGACGGCAAAGCAACGCTGGTAACTTCTAACACGGTAACGCAAAAAATTGCCGAAGAATCAGGTTCCTTGATGGAAGCTAGTAGTGTCATCCAGCATATTGCCAGCCAGACTAACCTTTTAGCAATGAATGCAGCGATAGAGGCTGCCCATGCAGGGGAAGCCGGTAAGGGCTTTGCTGTTGTTGCTGATGAAATCCGCAAGCTCGCCGAAGAGTCATCTGTACAAGGAAAAACGATCACGGCAACGCTGAAAACGCTTGGCAGTGAAATTGACACGCTTTCATCGTCTTCTAAAACAGCGGAGGATAAGTTTAATGCTATTTTTGCCCTTGCCGAACAGGTACGGACAATGAGTAACCGGCTGATTGAAGCGATGCGTGAGCAGGAGAAGGGGAGCCGAGAGGTGCTGCAGGCGATTAAAAATATCAGTATGATAACGGTTGAAGTTCAATCCGGTTCGGAAGAGATGCTCAAAGGCGGGGAAGGTGTTGCAGCGGAAATGCGGAAGCTGGATGATCTTACTCGGATTATTACGGAGCGCATGAACGAGATGGCTTCCGGCGCGGTGCAAATTAACAATGCCGTTCAGGATGTGAATGCTCTGACGCAGAAGAATAAGCAGAGTATTGAGAATTTAGCCGAAGAGGTCTCTAAGTTCAAAACTGAGTAGGAGATGGGGTTCTAAAAAATAAGAAATTGGTGATAAATTAATCTCCTCCGCGGGTACATTAAAAAGATGTGCACGAAATGAGTTATTCGAGGTTGACATTTTTTATATTCTATGCTCATAATAGTAGTATGTTACCGTACACTTACGTTGAAAGTGTCCTTGCCCGTCATGCGGCACCGTGTCTTGCCGGTATTAAACCGGCGAACCTTGTTGCATTCGCAAGTTCCGATCTGCAATGGTGCGATGTCTATAATGCCTTGCTGAATGCACAGGGAATATACTTTACTCCGCTTTGTGTATGTGAAAACCGTGCACAGATACTGGTATACCGGAAGGATTGGCTGAGCCGGATATGTTGTGACGGTCATGTCATGCAAGTACTACAGTCATTCGGCTATGAAACAGACAAAGGACTGAATGAAATACTGAAAGTCTTAAAACAAAGGATGGCATCCTTCGTACAGCGCCGGGAGGAATCCTGTAAAGATTTGTTTCCGCATGAAATCGGTCTGTTTTTGGGCTATCCACTTGAAGATGTTGTACAGTATGTAAGAACCGGCGGCAGGGACTGCTTATTTTGCGGATACTGGAAGGTATACAGTAATCCTGATCGAGCACGGCAGGTGTTCCATCAATATACGGAATGTAAAGAGCGGTTTGCTCTACAGATAAAACGCGGCATGACGCTCTCTCAGATTGTGCATGCAGCATAATACAGGGGATTGATATTCCCTAACAATGATAAGGAGTTTGCTATGTCAAAAATTGCAGTAGTATTTTGGAGCGGAACAGGTCACACAGAAAAAATGGCCAATTGTATTTTGGAAGGCTTAAAAGCAGGCGGAGCAGAGGCAGAATTATTCACTGTTTCTCAGTTCAGTGCAGATAAGCTGGACAGCTATGACAAAATTGCCTTCGGTTGTCCTGCTATGGGCGCTGAAGAACTGGAGCCGGATGAATTTGAACCGTTTTTTGCTTCAATCGAAAAAAAGCTTGCCGGCCGCAAGGTAGCGCTCTTCGGTTCTTATGAATGGGCTGACGGCGAATGGATGCAGACATGGGTAGAACGCACAAAGAACGACGGCGCAGATGTCTTTGAAGAAGGACTTATCGCTTACGACGATCCCGATGAAGCAGCTCAAGCAAAATGCAAGGAATTCGGCGAACGCTTTGCAAAGTAAGAGCTGTTTTTCTTCAAAAAGAACTTGATGGTACCTCTAAACTCAAATGGAGGCGCCGAACAGTATTTCTACAATGGTTGCGTAGAAGCATAAAACAAACAAAAACGGCACAGCGGTTTAGACCCTGTGCCGTTTTTATATTACAGACTGCGGATAACTTGCGCGTTATAGAGATGCCAATAGACGCTTGAACGCGGTTATTCGTTTTTCATAATATAAGTTTTAAGCGGGGGGAAGCCGTTAAACTCTACAGAGGCATAGCTTGCAGTATAGGCTCCCGCGGTAAGAAAATAGATACGGTCTTTTGCTTTTAGATTGATCGGCAGCTGATACTTAAATTTTTCATAGATTATGTCCATACTATCACAGGTTGGACCGGCTAGGACAACCTCACCGCGTTTGGTATTGCCGGTATCTTTTGAGGTAATGATCGGATATTTAATGCTTTCGTTCAGTGTCTCTACTAAGCCGTTAAAAACGCCTGCATCTACATATACCCATCGGTGCAATGCTGTATTATTTTTACGGGAAACCGTAATCACCTCGGTAACAAGGATTCCTGCATCGCCTACCATCGAGCGCCCCGGCTCTAAAATAATCCGCGGGCATTCATCGCCGAAATCATCATGCAGATAACGGTTAATTTCGCTGGCATATTCGGAAAGCTCATTACTCGGCAGTACATATGGGGCAGGGAAGCCTCCGCCCATATTGATCATCTGGAGTACAATATCCTCTTCTTCTTCAAGGGAACTCATCAAATATTTTGTTTTTGCAATGGCATCGTCCCACTGTCCAATATCACGCTGCTGACTGCCGACATGGAAGGAGATACCATAGGGAATAAGTCCCAGCTCTTTTGCCAATATGCACAGATCATACGCCATATCAGGATGACAGCCGAATTTGCGGGAGAGCGGCCAATCGGCGCTGCTCGTACTTTCAACTAAGATACGGACATAAACACGGGAGTTCGGTGCATATTTTGCAATGTTTTTTAAGTCTTCTTTGCTATCGGTTGCAAAAAGCCGGATGCCTTTTTCGTAAAAGTAGGCTATATCCTGCGCTTTCTTAATAGTATTTCCATAGCTGAGCCGGTCAGGGGTTACACCCAATCCGAGGATTTTATCAAGCTCATAGCGGGAGGCAATATCAAAATTTGAACCTAAACTGCTGAGCAATTTTAATATTTCTTCATGCGGGTTTGCTTTGATAGCATAATAAATATCCGCCTGAGGGAAAAACTTTTTAATCTCCATGTAATTCTTCTTAACCCGTTCAAGGTTAATAACAACACAAGGGGTCTCAAGTTCATCCGAAAATTTCAAAAACTTTTTCCATTCCGATTCGGAGAGGTAATCGGTTATTTCCATATCTGCCTCCGTTAATGCAGGTATACGCAAGTACCTACCATAATCATATCTTTTTTATCTGTCAATATGGTAATTTATATCGTGTCAAAGCACTATAAAAAATGTGTAATGTATATTTTAAATATGGATACTGTTTAGTTAAGACACGCTTTAATTTTTTCTTTGTATGCTTAGCGTCTGTGCGGTTAGGTTTGTTTATCGCAAGGACGCGGAGCACACTGGTAAGCTCTTGTGTATTCGTGTTCACTGGAGGAAAATATGAATGTTCGCCTATTATAGTTTTAGTGTTTCAGCTTTGCTAGGGCGCTGCTCAACCGTTCAAGTGTTTCGGTCAGCACCGATGCAGGGGCAGCAAGGTTAATCCGTTCAAAGCCGCGTCCTTCTTCACCGAAAATATAGCCTTCATCCAAGAACACTTGCGCTGTATGCGTCATAAACTGCTCCAACGCTTTGTATTCCATACCGAGCGCTCTAAAGTCAAGCCATTGCAGATAGGTACCTTGAATCAGCGGAGCCTTAATTTCCGAGTGCCGGGTCTGAAAAAAACGCTGCACAAGCCGCTGGTTGGAATCAATCACAGATAAAAACTCATCAAGCCATGCACTGCACTGTGTATAACAAATTTCACAAGCCTTATAGCTCAAAGCGGTAAATAAGGTTCCGCTCCCCTTATCCTGCTCTTCTACAAAACGAGTCCGCATTTTTTCATTTTTAATGATAATATTACTGATCCCTAAACCGGCAATATTAAAGGTCTTTGTTGGTGCCGTAAAAGTTATTGTCCGCTCAGCAAGTTCATCGCTCAAAGACTGAAACACCGTATGTTCAGTCCCGGGCATAATAATATCAAAGTGAATCTCGTCAGAAAAAAGATAGAGATTATGCTCCAATACAATCTCCTGTATTTTTTGCAATTCCTCTTTCTTCCATACTCTCCCGACGGGGTTATGCGGAGAGCAAAAAAGCAGCGCTTTGTTGTGCGGATCGGCTGCAAGCCGTGCTAATGTGTCAAAATCAATGGTGTATTGCCCATTATCTTCGTGTAACGGACACCGTGCAGCATTCCGCCCCTGTAACTGCACTGCTCTAAAAAACGGATAATACACGGGAGTGAGTACAATAACACCGTCTCCCGGTTCGGTAAAAGCCCGCACTGCATGAAAAATCGCCGGCACAACCCCTGCTATCGGGATAACCCACTCAGGTTTAATATGCCAATTATGCCGCTTGAGCATCCAGTGTTGTACAGCGTCCGTAAACGCAGGGGTGGGTCCCGTGTAGCCAAGCACCGCAGTATCAAGGTGTTGTTTTAAACCTTCCGTTAATTCAGGCGGCATCTTAAACTCCATATCCGCTACGGAAAGCGGCACAACATCCGGCATAACCTGCGGATTGATCTGATACATAGCATTCCATTTCAGTGAGCCGGAACCGGCTCGGTTCAATTTTGTCGTAAAATCATACTTCATACTTTTTACCTTATCCTGCCCAGCCTTTTTATGCAAGCCTAAACATAGCAGCTGATATGCGGCAAATATCGGTTTACAGCAACCTTTGCTATTCAAAAAATATAAATTGCAAGAGGTATTGCCCCAAAAAGGAATTTTTATGATATCTTCTGATATTGTTGATTGGCAGTTTCATAGTTAAATAGTTTTCTAGGATAGTTGTTGATCCACTGCTCAATCTCTTCGATTTGTTGGTCGCTGTACTGATCTGCCGCTTAACCTGCATTGCCGTAAAGGCAATGGCAGGTTGAAGCGGGTGTTAGGTTTCTATTATTCTTTTGTCCAATCTTCGACTTTTAGTCCTGGTATTCTAGAAAATTCTCTTATATTATTTGTAACCACAGTAAGATTTCTTGTTAAGCCTTGAGCGGCAATCTGTGTATCAAAAGGTCCAATCGGCATCCCTTTATTTTCAAGATAAGCTCTAATCATTCCGTATGTTTCTGTATCTTCTGTTGTAAAATCTATTATGTTAGTAAAATCGGAACAAAAATCCAGAAGAGCATGGCGATTCTTTTCTCTAAATTGACTTTTTGAAACACCATACTCCAATTCAGCAATTGTAACGGAAGAAAGAAATAATGCTTCTTTTTTACAGTTAAATATTTTTTGCTTTAAATATAGATTTTTATTCTTTATAAGGAAAATACAGATATTTGTATCTAGCAAGTACATTAAAGAACTTCCCTTTCTTGCATTGCAGGTTGAGCTCTTCCTTCCATCATGAAATCATCAGAAAACTCAGAAAGACTTCTTTCAAGATTTTCCCAATTGCTTTCTTTTGGTGTTAGGATGATTGATGAACCGATTTTCTTGATCAATAATTCAGAAAAATCAATATGAAATTCTTTCGGTATCCTTACAGCCTGACTATTTCCACTTATGAATACTTTTGTACAAACCATATTAGCACCTCTGTATATACTATAGTATATATGAAGATGAAATTATCGTCAACTTCTATTTGTCACGAAATCAATTTTTAGCTTTTTGTATTAACAATAAGTACCGCAACGCGGCATCAACCTAACGGGCGGCGGATAAGCTGCAAGAAGGGAGAAAGCCGAGAGGCTTTTGAGCTTCGCCGTCAGCTTAATCCGCATGTTGGACGGCGCTGTGCGCCGGACGACAGGCGGAGGTTCCGCCGCCCGTTGAACGGATGCGCAGCGTCCGTTCAACTGCCGCTTAACCTGCATTGCCGTAAAGGCAATGGCAGGTTGAAGCGGGTGTTAGGTTTCTATTATTCTTTTGTCCAATCTTCGACTTTTAGTCCTGGTATTCTAGAAAATTCTCTTATATTATTTGTAACCACAGTAAGATTTCTTGTTAAGCCTTGAGCGGCAATCTGTGTATCAAAAGGTCCAATCGGCATCCCTTTATTTTCAAGATAAGCTCTAATCATTCCGTATGTTTCTGTATCTTCTGTTGTAAAATCTATTATGTTAGTAAAATCGGAACAAAAATCCAGAAGAGCATGGCGATTCTTTTCTCTAAATTGACTTTTTGAAACACCATACTCCAATTCAGCAATTGTAACGGAAGAAAGAAATAATGCTTCTTTTTTACAGTTAAATATTTTTTGCTTTAAATATAGATTTTTATTCTTTATAAGGAAAATACAGATATTTGTATCTAGCAAGTACATTAAAGAACTTCCCTTTCTTGCATTGCAGGTTGAGCTCTTCCTTCCATCATGAAATCATCAGAAAACTCAGAAAGACTTCTTTCAAGATTTTCCCAATTGCTTTCTTTTGGTGTTAGGATGATTGATGAACCGATTTTCTTGATCAATAATTCAGAAAAATCAATATGAAATTCTTTCGGTATCCTTACAGCCTGACTATTTCCACTTATGAATACTTTTGTACAAACCATATTAGCACCTCTGTATATACTATAGTATATATGAAGATGAAATTATCGTCAACTTCTATTTGTCACGAAATCAATTTTTAGCTTTTTGTATTAACAATAAGTACCGCAACGCGGCATCAACCTAACGGGCGGCGGATAAGCTGCAAGAAGGGAGAAAGCCGAGAGGCTTTTGAGCTTCGCCGTCAGCTTAATCCGCATGTTGGACGGCGCTGTGCGCCGGACGACAGGCGGAGGTTCCGCCGCCCGTTGAACGGATGCGCAGCGTCCGTTCAACATTCGCTTAACCTGCATTTGTGCCTTTGCCGACGCATAGCGGCGGCAAAGTTGGCGCGAAAGTTGCGGTGCCGTATAGGCACTTTAAGCAACTTTCGTGACAAAATAAATGTCAGGTTGAAGCGGGTGTTAGAGCAAAATTATTTTCCTATAAAAAAGCCTTTATCACTAATACTAGACCATTTTTTATACATATCTTTATAATTTTCTTTAATAAATTTCTGAATTATATTTAGTTCTTGTCTAGATAAAATACCTGATTTTTGAATTTCACTATCACCGTTTTCTTTCACAAAAAATTTTGCAGAACCTTCTTCCGACAATTTTGAATCACTTGCATGAACATGAAATGCTTCAACAATACACTTTGCAGTAAAATATAAGTAATACCCGCATACTTTAAATTCATAATATTTAGGCAATTTCAGTCTCCATATATTTCCAACTGCGTTCTAAATAATCTCTTACAATGGAAACTTCAATATCATCCATTGTCGTTTCAAGCATTTCATTTTCTCTAGAAAAAACAGCTGCACGAATAGTGTCATTAAGATTTAAAACCCGTACACCAAGTTCATGCTTAAAAAAGGCGTATCCATTTACTATTACATCAGCTTCATCAGCAAGTCTTTTTACATCAAGCATCTTTCAATCTTACCTCTCTTATATGCGGTAAAAAATGTTCAGGGTCAATAAATAAATTGTTTAACATTGGAATTAAATCTATATATTCCTCCAATTCTCCGGTTGTATCGTAATCGGCAGTTACAACAAGATACCCATTATCCCAAGTTTTAATTTCAGTATATTTTCGTAGATGAGAAGAAGTTCTAAATCTGATCGAGTATTCATTGAATTCAAATTCAGAGTATTTTCCGGAACAACTTAAATATGCACAGTTTTGCATCTTTACTCCTCCCAATATAGGTACTTCTTACACAATAATAGTAACTCAAAAACATAGTATTTTCTACCATCTGCTATATTTTATTATGTAGTAATTTTTATAACATAGGATATTTTTTATGATATAACAGCAGGCTTTGCCTGTCGCTCTAACAATGTTTGTGCCTTTCGGGATAAAACGTCTAATAAGGCGATTTGCATTTTCATT
>NZ_JBQNBW010000079.1:0-9000 GCF_052169735.1 Treponema sp. | reverse complement strand
CTAGAGCGCTTGCATGGCATGCAAGAGGTCAGGGGTTCAATTCCCCTCACCTCCAAATTATCATTCAATCCAAAACATAATCCAGATAAAAGGTAGGAAAGGCATCGTATATGGATATATCAAATCTTGATCCTGATCTAGCTGCATTATTGGAAGATATTCCTGTTGCGCCTTCAGCGCCGTCGCTTGACCTTTTCGATGATCTAGGAGATGATATTCTTCTATCAACGGCACCGGAAGCTTCCGGCAGCTCTGAGCGTACGGCAAGCCGTGTCGATTTAACTGTTAAAGAATTTCCTAAAATAGAACATTTTTATAATGATACACCTCATACCTATTTTGATTCAGCTGATTTTTATAAACACGTATTAAAAAATTGCGGTGAAACGGCTCAGCGCTTACACAATATGCTGACAAAATACCTCACAACGCGCGATCCTAAGGATCGCATGGAGTATCGGCAGCGGATTCTTACAAATTATTGGCAATTCATTGCAACGCTTGTACTCAAACTTCCATCTGATGAATCAGCAACCGAAAAAAGATATGCACTGCGGTATGGGCTTCTTTTACCGACCCTGCTGACAGCTACACAGAAAGATACCTTTGCAAAGATTATCGATGAGAATACCTATAAGGAACCGGTTTATTATCTTGACGAATGGTTTCAAGCTATCGCAACAGGTGAAATAAATACATCTTCAACGGATGAGGTACGTACAAAGCAAAAGAATATTACAGGACACTTTCAACAACTTTACAATAAAGCACAAGGAAAGCTGCAAAGTGCAGAAAATCTTTTGCGTGCAAAATCGGATGAGCGCACAAGTGCAGAAGAGTTGATAAAAAATCAATTATACGACTTATTTATGCATGATAATCTTACAGGATTTGCAGGGATAAAAGCTCCGTTTACAGAAACTCAGAAACGCGGAATAAATGATGTCGGTGAAGCACTGCGGCGGCTCCTTTCGCTGGATAAAGAGCTGGTAGGTTTTTACAATGAATACCAGCGTGTTGACGAAGATGTCCGTTCATTACAAGAGAAAATAGATGCCAGCGGTGATGGGGAGCTGAATGTTTCCGACGTAAATGCTGAACTTGATACAGTGCGCCAAATGGTGAAAATGGCATGCGGCCGCCAAGGTAATCACTTTCCCATCCTTTCCAGAGAGTTTTTTCACTCTTTACCGAATGAAATTGGTACAAGAGAAAATGTACTGCACATTATGAAATGGATCGAAAGCGTTGATCCTGAGGCATATTGCCGTCAATACCGGTCACAGCTCAATAGAATACCGCCATTCGTTCTATTAGTACCGTCGTATGGCGATATAGGTTTTTGCTGGGAACCTTTTGACCGCTATAATCGAGTTACCAGCCGTGGTCGTATCATTATTCCTATGTATACAAAAAATCTGAAGAATGCACTTTTAACCGCTACTGCAGATTTGCGCTGGCAAGTTGCGAAGGAAAAAGCATCATATTATTGGATGGAAGAGGGATTGACCGGTAACTATTATCAATGGTTTCAAGCTCAGAAACTCAAAGGCGATGTAAAAGAATTTTTTATCGAAGATTATCTCCTTTGGATGAACAAAGAAAGTGAGGGTATCCAGAAGCTGGATAGAGAAGTCCGTAACGTATTCTGGCGCTTTATGCCTTTCAGTAAAGCTATTAAAGATGAGCTAAAAACTCGGGCGCCGGTATATCAAGAACTTTGTCAAAAAGACCTCAACCGGCAAATGTCCGACGGTTATTAATGTTATTAATCGAGTGTATTTAGGCATAAGGAGCATCTTAGCAACTCCCTAAACTAGAGTTGCCGGCAAAAAATACACCACTGTATGATCTCATTTCCGACTACATAAGGTTTAAATCTGCTTATAACAAGAGGCATATAGTTATCGCGTGTTAGTTGTCAGTGAATCGATACCCTCGAGTCGGCATGTCGCTGTATAGTGTTCAATTTTTACACTATACAGACTCCCTCCGTCTCAGGATAATCGATAGAAGTATGTTATTTGTTGTGGGGATGCATTACACCGAATTTATTCATTATTTTTTTCATAATCTTGCCATAGAAGAAGAATGAAAGAACCATTCCAACAATCACGGAGAAAGGCAACGCTTTTAAAATTTCCGCGTTAATAAATTTAGCAAGAACAATAATAACGGCAACACAAAGAGCACTGCAGCCGAAAATAAGAATCAGCGTAATCAATGTCCCAAGAAGTAAAAAGAGAATAATATTTTTCATTTATTCCTCATGAGGTTCTATATCCGAAGTATTTTTCTGTTTCTTTTTAGTGTAGTATTCCTGCATGATGATAATGATAAACAAGCCCGCTGCACCGACTACGATTGCAGAGTCTGCGATATTAAAGGTCGGCCATCGTTCCAACCCGAATAGACCATAAAACTTAACATCAATAAAATCAACTACACCCTCTACCCTAAAAAAACGATCGAGCAGGTTACTGATACCGCCGCCGATCACAGCCGATAAGAACCAGCGTTGTACATGGGTAAAGTCCGATCTAAAATAGACCACACAAATTGCGCCGATAAAAACCGTAGGAATACATGCCATCACAATAAAACGCATAATTGAGGAAAGTCCACTGCCTAAGCTAAAAGCAGCCCCCGTATTATACACACATACAATCCGCAAAAAATCACCCCAAAATGTAAAACCTACCGACCACGGTGCAATCGACCGAACAACAAGCCACTTTGTCAGCTGATCAGTTAGTATCACTATAAAGGTTAAAATAAGCGGTAAAAAATACTCTTTTTTTGATTTCGCATTCATTTGTATAGTATAATCATTTTATGCTAAAAGGTCTATAAATCCCTGAGAGCAAGATCGAAATTCCGTTTAGGATATGAGTACCATCTTTCTTCTTTGACCAATTCCGTTGACCTTTCGAGTATGGTGTTTTATACTAAAAGTATGAAAAACGCTCTTACTATTGAAATTTGTGCAGGCTCTTTGGATGATGCCATTGCAGCTGAAAAAGCAGGCGCTGCCAGAATTGAACTCAACTCCTCCTTGTTTTTAGGAGGCTTAACCCCTTCGCTCGGCTCACTCCTTTTGGTAAAAAAAGCCACAAAACTGAAAGTGATGACCATGGTACGCCCCCGCGCTGCCGGATTCCTCTACACTGCATCGGAATTTAAAACAATGGAAGAGGATGCACGCCTGTTTGTAGATAACGGCGCAGACGGTATTGTATTCGGTTTTTTAAAACGGGATGGCACAATTGACGAAAAACGCTGCGAGGCGCTTATTTCCATTGCAGGGAATAGGGAAAAGGTATTCCATCGGGCGATTGATGTTGTACCGGATCCCCTAAAAGCACTCGATACATTGATAAACCTTGGCTTTACACGGGTATTAACCAGCGGACAGGAACCTACTGCGTATGAAGGTATGGAACTTATTGCTGCCATGGTAAAGCATGCAAAAGGCAGAATAGAGATATTGCCCGGCGGCGGTATTACAAAAAAGAATGCTGCAAAGCTGGTACAGGGTACCGGTGTTACACAAATTCACTTTGCTGCATTAAAAGCCGTTGCCGAACCGTCTACTGCACAGAATCCTGCGATTTACTATGGCGGTGCACTCTATCCGCCGGAAGACCGGTTTGAAACTGCCGATCTAAACGCTATGACGGAAATTATCGGTACAGTACAGTAAGCATTTTTGAAAAGATACCGTATCTATGCTGCGCCAGGGGTGTCCGCAACTAAAAAAGCAGCACCCCGATCAGCGCTCCGGCGATAATTAAAAAAATCGGATGCAGTTTCTTCCATATTATCTGCACAATCCAAAAGCCGCAAAATACCGCCACTGCTTTCCAGTCAATTATATCAGCCCATTGCCGTGTGCGGTAAAAGAGCGGTAATGTACATACCGCAACAGCGAGTACATTCCATGCTGCCGCGGCGATCATCCCAGCTGCGCCTGCCCGCAATCCATACATAGTATTTTTAACCGATGCAGCATCTTGGAACGACTGTGCACATCGTGCAATGATGAGGATCACAATCAAAGACGGCAACACAATGCCGGTTGTCAAAACAAGACTGCCCCAGATGCCGTACAACTCGTACCCGATGTAGGTTGCCATATTGATCCCGATCGGCCCGGGAGTTGATTCTGAGACAGCAATCATAGCGATGAACTGCTCCGAACTGATAATAGACCGGGCGACCAGCTCCTGCTGCATAAGACTCACCGCAACCAAACCGCCGCCGATCGTCGAAAGACCGATATACATAAAAAGAAAAAATAAACCGGTCAGTGTCATTCGTGTGCCTCCTCATCGGTTTTGCCGTCTTGCAACAGCTCTTTTGGAGCAGTGCCGGCAGCTTTTTTCTTTATTTTAATAATTTGTGCACAAAAACCAACAATGCCCGACGCAAGTACGATAAAGATACCGGAAATATTCCATACCGTCATTGCAAAAAAGGCTGCCAGAGCTATCAGTGCTGTAACACTATCCGTAACAATCTTTTTCCCGAAGGTAAAGACAGCACGGGTGAGGAGTGCGGCAACAGCAATATACACCCCCTTCATAGCGCGCTGTATCCAGGCAATTTCAGAAAACTGGGCAATAGAACCGGCAATAATAGTGATCACAATCCATGAAGGACAGACAATCCCGATAGTTGCCGCAATAGCGCCGGAGATACCCGCACGCTTATAGCCGCAAAACGTTGCAACATTCACTGCGATAATGCCCGGTGTACATTGCCCGATTGCAAAGTAATTGAGAATTTCTTCCTCTGTAAGCCATTGCTTTGATTCCACTAATTCTTTTTGCAGCATCGGCAGCATACTCATTCCGCCGCCGAAGGTAAAAAGCCCTATCTTAAAAAAAGCCGTGAACAACTGTACATAGCGTATTAATCCGTCTTTCATGCTGATTTCCTTATTCGTGCGGAGCGCTCATTCTCATATACCAGGTCAACACCTTTCCACGGTTATTGGGCAAGGTATTGTTGCAGCAATGCCTTTAACCGCGTAAAAAACGAACCGTGTTTTGCATGGGAGGCTTGTTCTAATTTTACGAAATCCTTGGTCGCAGCATCTAAGCTATAGTCATTTCCGTTTTTCTGCTTGAGCCGGTCCCAGTGCTTAACAACCCACACATAAATATCGCTTTTAGTTCTGTTTTTAAAATCTGCAAGCAGCCGGTATTTTTCTATCACGGCAATGACTGGAAGATAGACCGTCGTATACCATGAAACAAGTGCATCGGTAAATGCAATCTCGCTACTCTGCTGTTCGTTTATAAAGTACTTATGGACAAGAATATGATTATAGATAACGTCATAGCGACCTGTAGCGGTAAAATCCAGATCCCAGCAGTCGGTGAGATCGCCGAAATGAGTTTCGTTATAAAAGACCCGTTTTTCGTAGGTGATAACCGCCTCAAGCAGAGTTGCTTGCTGGACAGTCGCCGGAAGCTGTATTTCACTTTGCAACGAAATAACCTCGGCATCAATAAACTCTACCCCTTGCGCCTTTGCAACCGACACCCGATGGTTTCCATCACGGACAAAGTAGAGCCCGCCCAGCTCATAGAGCTGGATAGGAGGCAGCACAACATCGGATAAATGCGCTTGATCAACATTCATCCACCGCTGTTTGAGCTCATTAGACCGAGGCAGAAAACGGTTGTCAAAATCGTTATACCTGCCTTCACTACCGACAATTTTCTTGATCGGTACAACTTTCAGTCCGGCATATACCTCGTTTTGCGGCTTCAATATTTTCTTTACATCGTTGAAAGAAAGCAGCTTCTTTTTGTCAGGATTCATAAGATTTTGCAGATCGTTGATCCATGCCTTATTACGGGCTTTTACAAAATCTTCTTGTGCTTGAAACTGGAAAATGTTTGATTGCATAGCTTCAATAGGATGGTAGTAAATAAGGAAAAAACTGTCAAGATTGGCATAGCGTTCACGGATAGTTCTGTATCTTTTGTATGTTGAATGTTCAACCGCGGAGATACAGAGACTTATGAACGGACTATTCTTCTCTTTTCACTTCCGGAATATCAGAATCAGATACTTTATCCGTATGAACCGCATCTGTCTCAGACTCCGCTTCTGCCTCGTGTACTTCAGTAGGAGCGACAGCCTCGATAACAACAGCTTCAGTATTTTCAGCTTCTTTTTTGGTTTGTTTCGCAGCTTTCGCTATCAGCAGCTGCTTTTGCCGGATTGCAGTCAATCCTTCTTTATCGGTAAAGAATGTATATGCTTTTTTAATATCTTCATATCGAAGCGGAATACTGTCGATCACATCATCAATCTCTAATAAACCGTCCAGTGTTTTTACGTGAAAACTTTCCAGCAGCAGATACTTTTCTCCATCCTTCATAAAAAAGCTAAAACGCACATGATTGGGCAGCTTGCTTGTTACAATCAGCCGTGTAACCGTATTTTCAAAAAATGCATAAGCAAACAGCGTTGTCTCCCCAAGATACCGGATACCGTTCTGCTTATTTTGAATATCAGCCATACCGCTGATTGTAAAAAAACGGTCAAGAATGGTCTTCATGCCGTCATCGATCGATAAGTTCAAACGGCAGGTATAGAGCATTGTCTCGATATTCAAACTCAAAAAATCCTTCTTTTTTTTCGGCATAACACAGCAGTCAATGCTATACGACACATCAAATTGACTATTGAGTGTATTCATGCGTATATCTTTCGCGATCGGCTCCGTATAGAGCGCTTGATCAGGCAAGGTACTGCAAGCAGTGAGATAAAATAGACAGGGAATTGAACAAAACAGCAGTTTTCTGATAGTATACACGTATGTCTCCTTATGGAAGGTGTCCCGGCATATCATATAAAAGATACACTGGGGTACCTTCATTTTTAGTATTCATACTATGGGATATCTCTAAGAACTCGGTTAGATTTTTAGAGGTTCCCTATGGAAATATCTAAATCTACCCCATCAACCCCATGAGCTTTGCCTGTAAGCCTTTATTTTTGGCAACCTTGCGCATGGTTTGACGGGTCTTTTCAAATTGCTTTAACAGTTTATTGACTTCAGAAACAGAAGTTCCGGAACCTTTTGCAATCCGTTTGCGGCGGGGTGGTCCAATCATATGATGATTTTCCCGCTCCTTAATCGTCATAGATTGAATAATCGCCTTCTGCCGCTTGAATCCTGCTTTATCTATATCCTCAGCAGAAATTTGACCAGCAAGTCCCGGCATCATCTCCAGCATCGATTCTAAAGACCCCATTTTCTCGACATTTTCGAGCTGTTCAAGCATATCCGAGAGCGTAAACGTCTCGGTTGCCATCTTTTTTTGCAGCCGGGCAGCCTCTTGCGCATCAATATTTTCCTGGGCCTTTTCTACGAGCGAAACAATATCACCCATGCCGAGTATTCTTCCGGCAATACGGTCGGGATAGAACGGCTCAAAGTCTTCGATTTTTTCGCCGACACCGACATACAGGATGGGCTTGCCGGTTACGGTTTTCAGCGAGAGCGCTGCACCGCCGCGGGCATCGGAGTCAAACTTCGTTAAAATAACACCGGTTAACCCAGCCCGCTCATCAAAGGTTTTAGCAACCTCGGCAGCATTTTGTCCTGTCATCGAATCCGCAACGAGAATGGTTTCTACCGGGTTGACCGCTTTTTTTACCGCTGCAATTTCCTGCATCATTGCTTCGTCTATTTGCAGCCGTCCAGCCGTGTCAACAATCACAGTATCAAGTCCGTTTTTCCGAGCATAAATGACAGCATTTTGGGCAACCCGGACGGCATCTTTGGTATCTTCTTTGTAAACCGGAATTCCGATACGTTCACCGAGGGAAGAAAGCTGTTCTACAGCAGCAGGACGGACAAGGTCGCACGCAACAAGCAGCGGCTTACGCCCTTCTTTTTGCAGCCGGGCAGCAAGTTTGGCAGCAGAGGTTGTCTTACCGGAACCCTGCAAACCAAGGAACAGGATAACCGACTGGGTATCCGGTCCTTTCAATTGAAGACTTTTCTTTTCATCTCCAAGAAAGGCGAGTATACGGTCATATACGATTTTAATAAATTGCTGACCGGGATTCACAGACTTTAATACGGTTTCTCCCTTTGCTTCTTCAATAGTTGCATTGATAAATCGGCGCACAACCCGCAGATTAACATCAGCTTCGAGCAGTGCAATTTTTATCTCTTCAACCGCTTCTTCAATGTTTTTTTCGGTTATAGTTGCTTTTCCGCTTATTTTGCGGACAATACCGCTAAACGTATTGGTAATTTTTTCAAGCATTGATTATTTTCCTTACAGACAAGCTGGTGAGCTTGCGTTTTATCGTTTTGTTTATAGTAGACCTGTCCGGAAACGTAAGTTTCCGAACAGATTTATTCATGCAGAGGGTTTAATACACCGACGCTTGCGTCGGAGCTGTTGATTAAAACCAGTCTTTATTTCCATCTTCCCACACAAAAAACTCCTCCGGCGTAAAAAAGAGCCCAAGTTCCCGTGCGGCGCTTTCGGCAGAATCCGAAGAATGTACAATATTGATATTGGTATGCAGCGCGTAATCACCGCGTATGGTTCCCGGCTCGGCATTCACTACCTTGGTAGCGCCGCAGAGTTTCCGAACCAGAGCAATAGCCTCATCTCCTTCCCATGCCATTGCAATAACAGGTCCCGAAGTAATATACTGTACCAGTTCGCCAAAAAACGGCTTATCAGCATGTTCTGCATAGTGTTTTTTTGCTAATTCAGGACTAATCCGCATCAGCTTTAAGGCAACCAGCCTCAGTCCTTTTTTTTCAAAGCGGCTGAGCACTTCTCCGGCAATCCGGCGCTGTACTACACCCGGCTTCATCATCACAAATGTCCGTTCCATCATTTTCTCCCATAAGATACATACCATAGTTCAAAACAATATTATACCCAAAACCTTCTTTAAAATGCAACAGTCTTCAGAAATATCAGTTTCTGAAGACTGTTGCATTGGTGC
>NZ_JBQNBW010000078.1:0-9465 GCF_052169735.1 Treponema sp. | reverse complement strand
ATGAGCATATCAAATATAATGATGAGTATATAAAGTTTGCCTTTTTGACGGGGGTAAGCAAATTTTCCAAGGTGAGCATTTTCTCCGGATTGAATAATATCGAAGATATCTCACTGTATCCCCAGTATGGGAATATTTGCGGGTATACACAAGCGGATCTTGAAACGAGTTTTCAGCCGTATCTTGCAGGGGCTGATATGGAAAAAGTGAAGCGCTGGTATGACGGTTATAATTTTTTAAAGGACAATGTATACAATCCGTTTGATATATTGAAATTCTGTGCGAATGGGCATTTGTATAAGAATTATTGGTTTGAAACAGGTAGTCCGAGCTTTTTGATCAATTTGATAAAAGAAAAGAACTATTATGTACCGCAGTTAGAAAACATTGTGATTGGTGAAGAACAGCTGGGAGCTTTTGATATTGAAAAGATCAATTTTGAAGTGCTTTTGTACCAATCTGGGTATTTAACGATAGATCGGACTTTTAGTATTGGCAGTAGAATTATGTACGAGCTTAAAATACCGAATTTGGAAGTGAAAGCTTCGTTGAGTGATAGAATTTTCACTATGATAACAGATTCTTTACAAGAGGGGGTTAATCTTCAAAACAGCACCTATATTGCATTAGAGAAAGCTGATATGGAGGGGATTAAAGATACGCTCCATACGCTGTTTGCCTCGCTGCCGTATCAGAACTATGCGAATAACAATATCAGCCTGTACGAAGGATTTTACGCCAGTGTGGTGTATGCGTTTTTAGCGAGTTTAGGGGTTCCGCTGATTGGAGAAGATACGACGAACCGAGGACGGATAGATTTAACGCTCACTATGGAGCAGAAAGTCTACATTATCGAGTTTAAGGTGGGCAGCGGGAATGCCTTGGAGCAGATAAAAGCAAAGAAATATTATGAGAAGTACCGTAATATGAATAAGGACATCTATCTTGTTGGGATCAATTTTGATGAAGCGGAGCGGAATATTTCGGGATTTACGTGGGAGACTGTGTGAAAATATACGGTTCCTACTGCAGCGGCGATGATATTCTGAGCAGGATCAACAACCTCGGCGTAGAGCACCGGAGATACTGATTTTTCAGCAAAAGGCTTGACAAAAAAAATGATGCTGATACTATATACGATTACAGTGTGGGAGCCGCTGATTATGGATTCTCTTGCTACAGTGAAAGGTGTGCTGAGAATAGTAACCGGTACTTTGGGTAGAAGAGGATGTGCTAAAGTATCATAAATATTGCCCTTCAATTTAAAATCGTAACACAAATAAATTCATATATAGGGAACAAATGCGTTTAATAGTTATTTCAAAGTTTTGAGGAGGTCAAAATTTGAGCAAATTAAAAGGTGTTCTTCTATTGTTTGTTGCAGCAATTGTGATGGGATGCGCCTCACAGCCTAAACAGCCGACAGAAGAACCTCAGGAAGAAACGCCCGTTGTACAGGAGCAACAAGTCGCCGCAGAGGAAAAACCTGCTGAAGCTGAACAAGCTCCCGAGGCTCGGAAGGATGAGGGTCAAAATACAAATGCCGAAACAACAGTTTATTTTGCGCCAAACGCATATACTATTGATGCGTTTACCGCTCGTAAACTTGATGGTATTGCGGAACAGTTAAAAGCCAAAGAAGTAACAAAGGTAACTATTACCGGTCATAGTGCAAAGATGGATAATGCACGAGACGAAGATCGTTTATCGTTACAACGGGCAGTTGCTGTTGCGCGTTATTTTGAATCGATTGGGGCTTTCGATGGCAGCAGCATGGCAATAGAATCTGCCGGTGCAACATGCCCCGCCGGATCTCATGCGGATATTGCTGAACGAAAGCATAACCGCAGAGTAGAAATTGCATATTAAAAAAGATGCGCGAGTCATCTTTTACATTATTGGAGGTACGATTTATGAAAAAATCACTCTTTGCTGCAGCGTTCGCAGCCATTTGTTTATCTGTTTGGGCACAGGTGCCGCAGACAATGAATCCCGATTATCACAGAGCAGCAATGCAATATCTTAATGGAGAGAAGCATTATGTGAACAGTGATGTATTCTTTAAGCTGAATTCTTCAGATAAGGAAACAGGATTGGATCACGTTGAATTCTCTGTAAACGGTTCTGCATTTATGACCTATTTTAATCCTTTCCACATCTTGGAAGAAGGTCGGCATGAAATTTCTTACCGCGGTTTTGATAACGGCAAAAACTTGGAAGTTGCAAAAACACTTGCTGTTATTGTTGATAATACCGCTCCCAAAACAACACTCAATACCACTGAACCTTTGTTTTACAAAGGGTTAGCTGCATACTGCTCTGCAAATACTAAATGGTATATCGCTGCGAATGATGATATAACCGGTTCAGGTACTGCAGGCGCTTATATCGGTACCGATTTGAATAATCTCGAACTGCGCGGCGAAGGAAAAGAAGCTGAAGAAGCATACTATTCTTTAACCGAGGAAGGTCCTACAAAAGTTTATTACACAGCAATCGACAATGTAGGTAACTTAGCTTCTGTTGCAATGGTTTCTGTTGTTGTGGATACCACTGCTCCGACTGTCTATATTGAAAATAGCGATCGCCTCATCAATAAAGATTCTGAATTTACTGTTTTCCCCAGCTCAGATGTGGTTGATGAAGAAGGACGTATTATCGTTTCTACAAAAGAAAGTGTCGCATTTGCTGCAACTGATGAACTTTCCGGTCTTGATGCAATTTATGTTAAGATCAATGATGCGGATTATGTAAAATACGTTGATCCTATTCAGTTCACCAGCGAAACTGTTTACAATATCGATGTAAAGGCTATCGACAATGTTGGTAACGTATCAGAACCGGTATCCTACAAATTCTATGTAGACAAGATCACACCGGCATCCGATGTTGAAATGATCGACAGAGACGGAAACGCACCTGCGATGTGGAAGGCTCCTGCAAACGAGCAATAAACCGCATTGAAAATGCACATACAGCATTGCGCTTTACAGTTAGATAGTCCCATATAAAAGATGTGAACGTCTAACGGAGAACACATGCTGTTTACAACGGAACGGCACCTATAAATAAATCCTAAAGGATATATAGGTGCCGTTTTTTATTCGTGCGGAAGGTTAATGCTCACATGCTGTGTCTAACATGAGGGTATTAAAGCCGACTGCAACCACCTCGTCAAAAATATACATCCTTGCTGTGGACACCTCTGCTCTTTTTGAGGTGTAACATAAAAATGTTCACAGTTTCTTTATGCTCACCCAATATATGATGCTTTGATAGTTTTTACGGGAAGACTATGTTGATTGAAGCTATAGGATTTCTAGGAGGAAGCGCTGAGCAAGGAAAAGAAATTGTCAGCAGCTTTTTTTTCCGAGCTGACCGCAGGCTCCGCCGATAGTGCGCCCTCGTTTTTGCCGGACGGTTACATTTAAGCGGGCAGCAGTCAAATAGGAATAAAAAGTTCGTACTTCGGAATCTGAAGGTGTCGTATATGGTAAGCTGTCTACCGGATTCCAGGGGATTAAATTGATATGCACATCAAGTCCTTGTGTAAATGCGCATACTTGTTTTGCAGCATCTAAAGAGGTGTTGATGTTCTTTAAAAGCGCCAGTTCAAGCGTTACCCGTTTCCCTGTTTTTTCATTAAAATACCGAATTGCCTTTTTTAATTCGGGGAGAGGATTTGCTTTTGTTACCGGCATCAATTCTGTCCGCAATGCTTCATCAGCGGTTGTCAGCGAAACAGCCAGCCGGATATCAAAGGAACTGTCTGCTAATTCATAAATCCCCTTACATATACCTGATGTTGAAAGTGTTATACGCCGATGTGAAAGATTTCGCCCCTTGGGATGTGTGAGAATAGCAATGGTTTTGCTGATAGCGCCTAAGTTTAAAAGCGGTTCTCCCATGCCCATAAAGACAATATTGTCGAGTCTGCCGCAAATTTTTTCTAGATGAAGAAATTGTTCGACTATTTCATTTGGTGCTAAATTACGCAAACAGCCAAGTTGTCCTGTCTGGCAAAAAGTACAGCCCATCGGACAGCCGACCTGACATGAAACACATGCTGTTTTACGTTCATTTTTATCAAAGAGCAGCACGGTTTCTATTCTGCTGCCGTCATATAACTCTATTCCAAGCTTTACAGTACCGTCAGGATCTTTTAGAACAGTACCGCACCGTGAGTTATGTACAGCAAAATCTTGTGTAAGCCGTTCCCGTTCTTTGAGTGGAATGTTTGTCATATCAGCAAACAACTCGGTACCGCGTGCAATCCATTGAAAAATCTGCATTGCATGGAACCGCTGGGTAAGATTACAGGCTGCCGAAATTTCTTCCGGTAATAAGCCTGATAGAATCTTACCCGTTTCCGTATGATCATTAAGCACTATAGCATACTACCTTAATTCTGTAGCGAAGAAAGCGCATCGCTCACCGCTTGGTTCTTAATGCCGTATTGCTGGAAGGCTTGCAATACCTCAATAGCTTTTGCTTTTTCGTTGGTATGGATATAGCAGTCTGCCAGCTCAAGATAAATACGGTAGTTCTTCCGATCAGCCTGCATTAAATGCGTTAAGCTGGTGATAGCTTCGTCATACTTACCTTGTATTTTACACAAAATTGCAAGACCAAGTATCGCATAGGAATCATAGTCAATATCAAGAGCGCGCTGATATATCTGTTCTGCCTTTACATAGTCGCCGATATGCCGGTAAGCATCGCCCATACGGGTCAAGATCACTTTATTGTTAGGATCTTTTTTCAAAATAGCATCCCAGTATTTGATAGAATGCTGTTGCTGCTTCATACCGCGATAGCAGTCAGCTAGTCCGAACAAACCGTAGAAATTATCAGGATCTTTTTCCAAGGCTTTTTCAAAGTAGCTTACGCCTTGATCAAACTGCTTCATCTTCCGGTAGCAGTTTCCGATTGACGTTAAAATGCGGATATCTACATTATTCTCATTTTGCTCTAAAATTTTCTGCCAATAAAAAAGGGCTTCACGGTATTTCTTGAAGTCATAATGCAAATGACCTAAACCGATTAAGGCATAAGGATTACTTGCTTCTATCTCAAGCACTTTTAAATAAAGCCTCTTTGAATTTTGAAAGTCATGGATTTTCCGATATGCATCCGCAACCCGGGTAAAAACAGTGATGTTTGCATTATCATGCTCAAGGTATTGTTCCCAAATCTCTATAGCCTTTGCGTAGAGGTTCATGTTTTTGTAACAATCCGCCAAGCCGAATAATGCATAGTTGTTTCCCGGATGGTGCCGCAAACAATCACTGTAATATTGGGCAGCCTCTTTACATCTGTTCCGTTTCCGGGCAGCGTCCCCTAAGCCGACAAGCGCATAGTTGTTGTTTTCATCCAGTGCTAACATCTTCTTAAACTCCGACTCTGCACGGTCGATCTCATTCGCTTTAAGGAAAAGATATCCTTCGCGCGAGAGCTTCGTTAGCTCGTCCACTCCATCCGCATGAGGCAAGTCTTGGTCAGGATTCAGTACGGGGGGAAACAATCCTTCATGCCTTTCGTGATAAGCATTCTCAATAGGTTCAAACATTGTCAACTCCTTTTGTGTCAGTATCAATTAACTTCTTAACAATTTGGACGAGCGAGTCAATAATCGGTTCTGATTTGCGTTTGTTTTTTGCGAGATAATATAAACGGAGTGCTTCTAAAGTGTTGTGCTGTGCAGCATAATAATCGCCGACACGGGTAAGCCCGTCTGAATAGCCGGTGGTAGTAAAAATACGTTGTGCTTCTTGAATAAAGCCTTCATTAAAAAGCCGATTTCCTCGCCGGTTTAATACTGCTTTTTGCTCAGAACTGAGAGAGGTAACACTATCAGTTACTTTAATAAAATGCCTGTTGTCCAATTTCATTTTACTTTATCTTTTACTACATGAGATTTTTAATCTAAAACCTATTTATAAAAGTCCGCCCCTTTTCTAAAAATAAAATCAATTATATACATAATCCAACACTTTCAAACGTACAATACTTTCGGCTGCCGGATTAACCGAATCTATTCATTCTTATTATCGGCACAATTATTTTATAAAATAGCTCAGATTATTGCAAGCCCTTGAGTTTATCACAATACTTACGGCTTACATGTGCGGTATTTATGAGTATGATTTTATAACACCTCTGTAATGTTCCGCCGAATCCCTGCCATCGTATATTTTTTTCTCTTGACTTTTTATATACCGATTGGTATATTATATACTGATCGGTATATAATATGAATGATACAACAACAAACGATAATAGCAAAACCGAAATTCTTAACACGGCTATCCGTCTTTTTTCGCAAAAAGGATATGAGGGAGTAGGGGTGCAGGAGATTTGCGATAACGCCGGTATCACAAAACCGACTCTGTACTATTTTTTCAAAAGCAAGCAGGGGCTCTTGCAGGCAATAGCAGATTCCAAAGGAGCGGAGCTGCTGCAGCGTTTGAGTGATGCTGCAGTGTACGAGCACGATTTTCTGAAAAGCCTGACACGTATTCTGACCGCAGCAATCGATTTTGCTCTTGCGTATCCGGATTTTTTTAATCTGCACAGCGTACTCTTAAATGCACCCGGTAATGCGGAAACCGAGGCCGTCTACGCGCCGTTAAAAAAGCGCTTTGATTCGGTATTTGCAGCATTTTTTATAAAATCCGCCAACGAGTTCGGCAATATGCGCGGGAAGGAAGAACTGTACTCAATCTTGTTCCACAATAATGTCATTTCGGTAGCTCTGCTGTGTGTGCAGCACAAACTGCCTAGAGATGATCAAACGATTTACCGCGTTATACATAGCTTTGTATACGGCGTCGCTTAAGCTTTTGAAAATATACGGCACATCTACTGCGTCATACGGCAAAAAAGTGTCCTCAACGTATCATAGATACGCCTCCGGTACTTTTTTGCCTAATTCCTTGTATCTGTACCGTCTCTTTTCAAAAGGCTTACGGAAAGGATTTCAGGATGGACAGGGATGGTCGTGGTGTGAATCAGCAACGAGTTTAGACGTAAGGCTAAACTCGCAGGTCAAGAATGTACACGGATGTACATTTCAAAACTGCCAAGGATGGCAGTGGTTCCACGCAGAAGCGAGTTCGTTCACGAACTCGTAGCCTTAGAATGTACACGGATGTACATTCTTGAGCGAGGGTGTTCAGCAAGCACGATGATCTTATTGTCTACAAGGCAGGAAACATCGTTGACAATATTCATGTACATGATGTTATCGAGCCTTATATTTTCTACCGGACATGAAAGCGGTAAATTGGTATGATGCAGAGCATTGTAAAGCGATAAGAATCTTTCTTTTGCTTTGTCATCTTCACTGAATAGATCGACAAATACCGAGTCTTTATATTTTCTATTTGCCATAGCCATAGCAATCCCTCTCAATGGCTACATTATAGCATAGATTATAGGATTTTGAAATGGATATATCTGGCTTCGCAAAGAAAATCAAAGATAGGCTTAATAAGAAAAACCTGTTATACTATCTCTATGAACCTTCCACGAAAATTGCCGGTTGGCATACAGAGTTTTAAGGATTTACGCGAAAAAAGATTTCTCTATGTTGATAAAACAGAGTATCTATCTCGATTGGTCAATAATGGGAAGGTGTATTTTTTGAGCCGTCCGCGCCGGTTTGGCAAAAGCTTGTTTCTTTCAACCTTAGCAGCCTATTTCCGTGGGCAAAAAGAGCTGTTTACAGGGCTGTATCTTGAAAAAGCGGAAGAAGAAGCGGCTGTTCAAGAAGGCAGAAATGCGTGGGAAACATATCCTGTACTGTATCTCGACTTTAATACGGGACAGTATCTTGAAGATGATGCTTTACATGAACGGCTCGATTCTTTATTAAAAGAACCGGAAAATCTCTATGGTATAGTCCTCACAAAAGAAGAGAAACCTTTTTTTGCATCACGGCTTGAACGGCTGATAAAGGCAGCTTATCAGCAAACGGGCAAACAAGTTGTTATCCTCGTAGACGAATATGACAAACCGCTTTTGCAGACAATGGATGCCAATGAAACACTCAATGAGCAATACCGTAATATGCTCAAAGCCTTCTATTCGGTTATTAAAACCTGCGATCAATACATTCGCTTTGCCTTTCTCACTGGGGTTACTAAGTTTAGCAAAATCAGTATTTTCAGCGATTTGAATAACCTGGAAGATATCAGCTTACGCAATGATTATGCAGGAATATGCGGCATTACGGGACGGGAGCTTGAGCAGAACTTTGAGCCGGAGATAGAAGCACTGAGTATAGCAGAAGGTTTGACGCGAAGTAAAACGCTTGCGACCTTGAAGAAGCAATATGACGGATATCGCTTTGCAAAAGCCGGCATGAATGTGTATAACCCTTTCAGTCTTTTAAGTGCATTTAAAGCGAAAGACTTTGGCAGCTATTGGTTTAGTACGGGAACACCGACATTCTTGGTCAATTACTTAAAAGAGGCGCATTATTTTATCCCGGATTTGGATGGCAATGTTGAACTCAATGAAGCAGGATTGGAAACGTATCGTGCGGTGACAGAAAATGCATTACCTATTCTGTTTCAATCAGGGTACTTGACGATTATAGGGTATAGCAAAGAAGCGCGACTGTATAAGCTCGGCTTTCCGAATGATGAAGTGCGATACGGCTTTTTAGAGAATCTACTGCCTGCATATTCAGGTTTGCCGCTCGGTGATACAGGCAAGTCAGTATGGCAGTTTGTACAAGACATCCGTGAGGGGAAAGTTGACTCTTTTATGGAACGAATGCGGTCAATCATAGCAGGTATACCGTATGATAACTTCAGCGAAGGAAACGTGAAACTGAGGGAACAGAACTATCAAACGGCGGTGTATCTGATTTTTGCGCTGATGGGGCAGTTTGTACAGACTGAGGTGCATTGCTCGACCGGACGAGCTGACTGCGTGGTTACTACTGCGGATAGTATCTACCTCTTTGAGTTTAAACTTTCCGGTAACGGTACTGCGGAAGATGCACTCAATCAGATAAAAGAAAAAGAATATGCAGCAAAATATCAGGTGGACGGAAAGAAGGTGGTACTCATCGGTGCGGGATTTGATGAAAAAAAGCGGACGATTAAAGACTGGCAGGTAGCAGTGGTATCGTTATAAGCCCCCGTTTTTCTTTTGGGGGTATAGGGGGTATTTTCTTTTTATCGAATACTGTCATCCTGCTCATTTGATGAACTAGCATGCAGAGCAAGACTTCCAATCTCCGCAACGGAGTCAATGCTCACATGCTGCGTTGTGGTTGTTGTTTTTTCTTGCAGGTTTGTCTTTTCCGTGGTATAATTATTTTTATGTAATGATATGCCGGCAAACATAGTTTTTAGTCTATATTTACGGTTGTTTTGCATAAAAATATTGTTTTATACGGAAGTATGATTGACAAAATGAAGAATATGTATATAATGCCCCCTCCCCCCCCCC
>NZ_JBQNBW010000077.1:0-9869 GCF_052169735.1 Treponema sp. | reverse complement strand
CTGTGAGCTGTGAGCTGTGAGCTGTGAGCTGTGAGCTGTGAGCTGTGAGCTGTGAGCTGTGAGTATTGTTGAAGCCATCATTTGCATGTCAAGGGCTTTGCACGTTTTTTGTGCTTGGGAGAGAAATGTATTATACTGCGGTAATACGATCTTACAGCTCAACATAGGGACTATTATAGATACAAAAGAGGAAGAATGCAAGTAAGCAGTTATGTTTTATCTGGGATATAAAAAGAGACGGAGGAGATGTAACAGCGAAACAGGTCAGCCGTGTGATGAGACGGTTGGGAGTTAGGGCGGCTTTGCCGTTTATTCATCTTCATTTTCCCTCTTTAAAAAAAAGCCAAAATCCGTTATACTCGCCCGCATGGAATTAACGCAAGAGTTTATTGACGGTCTTGTAGTGAACGAGATCGACATTATGAAAAAGGTTGCGGAAGAGCTGAATATCAGGATGCAGCAGGTTTCCGCAGTTATCACATTGGTCAACGAGGGATGTACCATCCCCTTTATTTCCCGGTATCGTAAAGAAATGCACGGTTCTCTCGATGAAGTTCAAGTTCGGGATTCCGATAAATTGTTTAAATCCTACGTCAACTTGGAAACGCGGCGGCTTGAGATTGTGCGGGGTGTGTTTGCAGCGGAAAAGCTGACCGAGCTGCTCTATGACAATATTATGAAGGCATCAACGCTGGCAGAGCTTGAAGATATTTGGGCACCCTTTAAAAAGAAGAAAAAGACACGCGGTATGCTGGCTGTTGAACGCGGTTTGCAGGGTCTAGCTGATTTAATGAAGGAATTGGAGGAAGCGGAGCTTGTAAAACGGGCACAGGACTTTGTTAAAACCGATTGCGAAGATGAAACGCTCAATGTGCCGACGGTAGAGGATGCGCTTGCGGGAGCTTCCGATATTATCGCCGAAGAAACGGCTCAGGATACTGAAAACCGGAAAGCGGTACATGATTTCTTTATGGCAACCGGTCTTTTTGAAGTGAAGGGTATCGGGGATGAAGAAGCGCAGAAAACCTCTGTGTATCAGATGTACTGGGAATATTCCGAAGCGCTGAACCAGATTAAACCGCACCGGGTGCTTGCCATCAACCGCGGAGAGCGTGAAGGTGTTTTGGAAGTAAAAATCAATGTTGATGTAGACGAAGCGGTTGCGCGGGTACAGAGCCGTTCGATACAGCATAACAAATACCACAGTGAAGCGATTGCAGACGGAGTCGTGCGGCTGCTGAGTCCTGCGGTACTCCGCGAAATCCGCAGCAACTTAGGCGAAGAAGCTGACACCCACGGCATTACTATTTTTAGCGAAAACTTAAAACACCTTTTGATGACGCAGCCGATTAAGGGAACCCGTGTACTTGGCGTAGACCCCGGTATTAGAACCGGTACCAAATGCGCCGCCTTAGACGAAACCGGCAAGTACCTCGGCTCTTTTGTTATTTATCAGCACAAGACAGAGGAAGCAAAAGCGGCGTTGCTCAAAGCGGTAAAAGACTATAAGGTACAGCTCATCGCAGTGGGTAACGGGACAGGCTCTCACGAGGTGCAAGAAATTGTGTCCGATGTGATTAAAACGCATTGCTCTGAGGTACTGTTTACGGTAGTTGATGAGGACGGAGCCTCCGTGTATTCCGCAGGAGATGTTGCCCGCGAGGAGTTCCCCGACTTGGATCTGACCATCCGCGGGGCTATCTCCATCGGGCGGCGCTTGCAGGATCCCCTTGCCGAACTCGTTAAAATCGATCCCAAGTCTATCGGTGTCGGACTCTATCAGCATGACTTAAACCAGAAAAAACTTTCAGAAGAGCTGGATGCGGTTGTCGGTTCGGTAGTAAACAATGTCGGTGTGAATTTGAACACCGCAAGCGCCTCGCTGCTCAAATACGTGTCCGGTATTACGAGCGGATTGGCGAAAAAAATTGTCAGCCACCGCGAAAAAACCGGCATCTTTACCGACCGGGAACAGCTCCATAATGTCAGCGGTTTGGGGCCAAAGACCTTTGAACAATGTGCCGGTTTTTTGAAGATACCGGAGAGCGCAAATCCGCTGGATAACTCGTGGGTGCACCCCGAAAATTATCCTGCAGCGGAGGTTATCTATCAGATTGTACGCAAAAATGAACCGGTAACCAAAGAGGTGCGAATGGAGTTGCAGGAAAAATATCAGCTCGGCGAGCAAACAGTCAGCGACATTATCGAAGAACTGAAAAAACCGAACCGCGACCCCCGTGAGGACTGCCCCAAGCCGATTATGCAGCAGGGTGTTCTCTTGTTTGAAGACCTTAAACTCGGTATGACCGTTAAGGGCAAGATCAAAAATGTTGTAGACTTCGGTGCCTTTGTTGACCTCGGTATTAAGGAAACCGCCCTGCTGCACATCTCCGAGATGAGCGACAGCTTTGTTTCCGACCCGCTTGAGGCGGTAAAAGTCGGCGATATTGTCGAATGCCGGATTATTGCGCTCGACGAAGCACGCCGCCGCATCTCACTCAGCCGGAAAAGCGAAAGCGGGGTACAGGGGAAGCTAACTGCAAAGCAAAAGGCGGAAGTAAAAAAAATCACCGTAAAAACCAAGGACGGAAAAACCGTTGCGGTTAAAACCGCCAGCGGCGCCCCTGCTGTGCAGGGAGAAAAACACTTGGCTCACCGCGGGGAGCGGCAGCCGGCAGTCCGGTCAGAGCGGCGTGTTGCAGAAGCCCGCCCGCGGAAGGATGATGACGGCACAAAGTACAATCCCTTTGCAGCTTTTTTCAAAAATAAATAATAGAAAACATCTGCTTCATGGTGTGGTAATGCACGGAATAGGGGATAGCCTCTCTGTTCCGTGTAGTTTTCTTTGCGGGAACCTCTAAAACAGCAAGCCTGTCGGCTTGTTCTGTAAGGAAATTATGCATCATATCCGCTCAAGCGAATTGCGAATCCGTTTTTAGAGGTTTTCCTTAGATTATTTGCGATGTTTCTTGATAAGTCATAACAATGTAAGGACTTATCAAAAAACTCGTCGGTCATCGCTAAAAATCTAACCGAGTTTTTAGCGATGACCTTGTATACGAGGTAGTCATGTCACTATTTTTTTGGGGCTGTTCAGCCTTTTCTTTTCTTTTTTCAGTATTGTTGCTCGTACATAATGTGCAAGGCTTCGCGTTTGCCGGCGCTGGTGCCGGAATTGCGTTTTCTTCCATATTACTCTATTCCTATATCCGATTTATGCAGACAAAAAGCTACCGCAGCCTTGCTGTAATGAGAAAGCTCTTTGAATACTGGCCATTCGCAATGATTGCCTGTTTTATCTGTTCCCGTGCCTTGGTAGCTCAGTCTCCTGCCGTGTTGGATGCCGTGCTTGCTGTGTTCTGGTTTATCATTGTTCTATTAAAGCAAGGCATTGTCTATTACACAAAGGATAAGCGTATTGCAAAGTATTTTCCGCAAACGGAGGCAGCTCAACCAAAGAAAAAGAGCCTTATCACCGAGCTGCTTGAATGGGCTGATGCAGCATTTTACGCAGTGTTTTTTGTACTACTGGTGAATATTTTTATCTTTCAAGTGTACCGTATTCCTTCGGAGTCAATGGTACCGGAGTTTATGATCGGCGACACGGTGATCGGTTTTAAAACAGCCGCAGGCCCTGCTTTTCCGCTCTCGTCTTTCCGGCTTCCCCAGTGGAAAACGTATAAACGCGGAGACATTGTTATTTTAAGCAATCCGAATTATGCAAACACACCCAAGGCACAGCTGAAAACCTTCCTTTCGCAGCTGGTGTATATGCTTACGCTGGCACAGGTGAACATCAATACCGATGACTATGGAAAGCCGAAAGCCGATCCCCTCGTTAAGCGCATTACCGGAATGCCCGGTGAAAAGCTGATGATGGTCGATGGGGTGCTGTACGCAAAGCACCGGGATGATTCAGCGTTTGCTCCGGTAGAAGATGATCGGCTCTATGCTAACTGGGATCTCACCATTTTACCGCAGTCTGAACAACGGCTGATAAAAGACATAAAAATCAATGCTGATGAACTGCGCATTCTAGAAGCGGTAGAGACTCAGCGCAGGGATTTAGATTTTACCGATGCCCTACAGCAGGCAGAGGCGTTAGCAGAGCGGGTTGCCGCGCTGAAAAAGCAGACAGATACCGCACCGGCCATTGATTTTTTACAAGCTGCAGAATATGAAATGATAGCCCTTTTTTCCGCAAATGATTCCATTAGCAGAAAAATTTTAACAACGAACGGCGGAATCGATTGGTTTCGATCTTTTATGACCGGGTGGGTACCCTACTGGCAGAGCAGTTCAGCTGAGCAGGCAAGCCTTTACGAAAAGCGGTTTGCTCAGTTTAATGCGCTGATCAAACTCTGTTTTGGAAAACTTGTTGTGCGGAATATAGAGCTGTTCCAGGCAAATGCAACGGCAGAGCAATTTATCTCCGATGAGGAGCGTACAAGGCTGCTGCAGGAAGCGCAGAATTACGCGTTTTACCTTGCATGGACAAGCCAGCGTAATATGGACGTGTTCCCCGCCGGTGATGAGTATATCCCTGACAATCATTATTTTATGATGGGTGATAACCGGTTTAATTCAACCGATATGCGCCATGCCTATTTTTTCCGGCTGGAACCGGTAGATAAAAATGACGCGTTTTCTATCCGTTTTCAAAGCAATAGTGAGCCTAAGTATGTTTCTGCACACAAGATTCTTGGGACAACAGTGCTGCGGGTCTTTCCATTTTCCCGCTTTGGAGCTTTATAATGACTACTACGGAACCTGTTCAGGAACAGATCAATGCGTGGTTTAAAAACCTCGGCTTTCCATCGCTTGTAATGCATGAGCCTAAGGCTCACTTCGATTTTTCCGCTGCCTCACGGCGGATCCTCGTAGTTGGACCGATGGGCTCCGGGAAAACCGAATATGCCGGACATGTGTGGAGGGACGCGCAGGTTGCCAGGACAAAAAGCAGCACAGTACAACGGCTAACCAGCGGGGCAAATTCTCAAAAAGACCTCTTTGATCCTGCAAGCGGGATCGGCTCGGCAGACCGGCGCTATACCTTTTTTGCCCGGTACAGCCTCGATAAAGAGCGGTTTCCCGGCTATCCTGATGATGCCCTTGCATACCGCGGCGGCTACCAGCGATGCGGGGAGGATATAGCGACGGTCGGTAACTCCTTCACCCTGGAAAAATTGATTGAAGCGCGTCCTCATATCGGTACATGGATTATAGATGAGGCTGCCTTTTATGATGAACGGCTTGCATATGTGATTAAAAAGGAAAGCGACCGGCGCGGTTTAGTGTTTGTGATGCCAACCTTGCTTTTAAACTTCCGGGGAGAAATCTTTAACGCAACGGCACGGCTGCTGGTAGAAACAGCTACGGAAATATATCCGTTTTCCGCCTATTGTGAGCATCCTGACTGCCTGCAAAACGGGTATAACACCTACCGCTACTACATTGTCGATGGGATTGAATGTCCAGCACTCTATTTTGATCCGCTGATTATTATCGGAGGAGACCGAAAAAAAGAAGACCCCTTCGAGCCGAACTACTGCACCCGCTGCGATCAGCATCATTTTTTGCCGGGAAAGCAGTACACCTTTTTTACATTGAAGCCGTTAGGGATTGAGGCAAGTAGGGGAAATATGGAGCCGCTTTTGGGAGAGCTGGCAGCAATTCAGCATGATATTGAGCATTCGGAGTTATACAATACCTTTAAAACCGAATATCTCGATTGCGCGAACCCTTCACCGGAGCGGATGAACGCCCTCCGTGTTCCGTGTATTGCGGAGCGGGCGCTCATCTTCCTCTTTGCGGAGCAGAACCTCCTCTCTGCAGATCAGATGAGAAGGCTTGTCCGTACGCTCCATTTGAATAAGGACTATCTTGATAAACGCCTGTCTGATAATAAGCGTCCGCTTATCTGGGATTAAACACGCAGGGATCTCTAAAAAACCGATTCACAGTCCGATTTAGCGGATATGATAAATCATTTTCTTACAGAACAAGCCGATAGGTCTGATGTTTTTAGAGGTTCCCTATACATATTTTTCTTGCATGCGCATAGCTTCTATGGTACAATATTCTTCTAAGAGTAAGCTAAAAGTTATAATCTATCGTATTTTGATAGGGTCGAAATAGATAGATACTTAAAAACGTTTCTCTTACTATTTTAGGGAGGTTACAATGAAAAACCTAGTAAAAGTTCTTTTTATGATGTCCGTAGGTGCGCTCTTCTTTGCTGCTTGTGCAACGGATTCCGGGATGCAGAATAAATCCGATGCTGCCTACAAATTGTCAGACGAGGCATTATTGGCTGAGCAAACAATGCTGGCAATCAACTGGATGCAGCAGTCAGGCGAATACCGCGCACTTGCATATCAGGCATTCAACGCAGCAAAAATGGCATTCGATGCCGCTAAACCTGCAAACGGTATGAAGAAAGCCGTTGCCGTCGATCTTGACGAAACAATGATCGATAACATGGCAGAAGGGGCTTACCGTTTATTGGCACACAAAAGTTTTGACTCGTCAATGTGGACTCAATGGTGCGAAGCAAAACAGGCTATGGCGATACCCGGAGCAGTAGAATTTGCCAATTATGTTAATTCGCATGGCGGAAAAATGTTCTATGTCTCCAACCGGAAAGTAGGTGCTGAGTATCAGGCAACCCTCGAAAACTTAAAAGCGCTTGGATTTACTGGTGTCGATGAAACGTCTCTACTGCTTAAAGATAAAGAGTCCAAAAAAACATCACGCTTTGAACAAGTTGAAAAAGCCGGTTACGAAATTGTTGTATACGCCGGCGACAACTTAGATGATTTCGCCTTCACAGGAGAAACCTATCACAAGCTCAATGATGTGCGCAACGCAACGGTTGATAAATATAAAACCGATTTCGGTGTAAAATACATTGTTTTACCGAATCCGGTATACGGTCACTGGATAAGCGGTTTAGGTGCGGATTATTATAAAAAAGACGATGCAGGAAAGCAAAAAATTCACCGCGATAGCTTAAAAGTTTGGAAAAAAGCTCAATAAACGCTACTTTATAGAGAGGCAACCGGCGACGGCTAGTGTTCTTTGGTTGCCCTCTCGTCTACACTGTGTTATTCGTATAGTGAGGTGATACAATAATAATCTGCAAAAAACATGCCGCCTACTATTATAAACGCAATCATCAATACGGTAAAAACATCAGCTGTTATCAAATCTTCTACCGATAAACCTTTTGGGGTAAAAATAAGTGCATATCAATACACATCAATAAGTGCGGTAGTCAGACGGCAGAACACCTGTATATTTTTTGAATTGAACGGAAAAACTTCCCGCATTTTTATAGCCGAGCTGGTTAGCAATTTCCGCAACATAGAGATTACTGTGTGTTAAAAGTTCACAGGCTTTTTCCATCCTCTTTTGCGTTACGTAGCCGGAGAATGGTTGCCCCGTAACCGCCTTAAACACATACTTGAATTTTGAAACACTCATATATGCTTCGGCTGCCAGTTCGGATAACAAAAAGTTTTGAGATAAATGATCGTTCGCATATTCCATGATCCTTGCAACGGCACGCTTGTCGGAAGCTGCAAGTTTCAGATCATGCATACAGCGGAACTCTTCCGCTTTCTGAATAATGATTGCAGTCAGCTCATCAATCTTGCTTTTGAAAAAAAGCCGTGTACTGAGTTCGCTCCCGTTAAAACTGCGTATCCTGCTAAATACTGCTGCAATTTCCGGAATTACAACACCATGCGGGAACACCTGTAGATCTTTTTTTAAATCAATTCCTTTTATGCCAAATTCTTTTTTGAGATAGGTTTCGTAATAATCCGGCAGCAGCTGAATACCAATCACCTTTGCCGGAACATTTTTTTTGATGACATATCGATAGGTTCGGTTATCCGGTGCATAAGCGATATACTGCATTCCTGCCGATACATTCCCCTGCGGATAACGCCGATCGGAATATATGGAATCGTACTGTTGTATGATGATGGAGTCCTCTGCCGGCACGGAATATTCAAAATCCCTGATATATGAATGTTCCGCAATACAAATGTTTGCATAGGTATCGATTTCGTATACGGCGGTGAATCCTTTACCGTAGTCGGATGAGAATTGGTATGTATCAAAACACTCGTTCAGCAATGCGCCTTTTTTTGTAAGTGTGCTGCCGGTATGTTCTATAAAACTTTGATAACTGTTGGTCAATTTTGAAAGTTCCTAATATAATCAATTATAAAATTGTACTTCTATGTTATAGGCATCAGGCACTCTCCAGTGCGTCAAGATTGCGGAATGCCGTTATCGGTATAGGTAATTACAATTCCATCTTTTTCACAAAAAACTTTACGGCTCATAATAGGCTCCTACAGCCTATATTATACAATAAATAGCAAAATAATGCTATGTGCGGCTTCCGGCTTTAAACTATAAGGATTTTATTTACGCTAAAATATTAACCTTAATATGATTTATCGCAGCTCTTTACTCATCTACGTCCAATATGATATTGCGATTAAAAAAAATAAAATTGGAGGAGATAGAGGATATAAAGATGGAAAGTAAGATAACGAAGCACTTAATCAACAACACTCTTGTTTTTCTTTACTTTTTACATATACTCATTTCTATATAAGGATTTTTTTATGCCTGCAAATGACCTTATGCACCGCATTTACGGAAGCGGATATAAAAAAATAAAAGACTCACCAAACGCTTCTGTGTATGCATACGGTACGCAGGAGAAGGAAACGGCACGGATTATCCGATATACGCCTTTTTATGGTGTGGACGTTTTGTTTAATGACATTCGGTTGAACACTGCTGAAACGGATGTAGAGCCGGAAGCGGGATTGGAAATAAATTATTGCAAGTATGGAGCTTTCAGCTGTACTATGCAAGACGGTACTAGCGTACATCTATCGGCAGAAGATTTTTCAGCTCATTCCTTGCAAAACACGCATAAAAAATCGGCATTTCCTATCGGCTGCTATCAGGGAATTACCGTTTTAATTGCACCGTCTTTTTCCGCGCAAAAAAATCTTGCACCGTATTTTCCGCATATCGATTACACGAACGTTTTACAAAGACTCTATACGGAAGATACGCCGTTCTTATTAAAACACTCGGCATTTATGCAAAACAGTTTTGCAGGGCTTTACACCGTACCCGACAATATGATGCTGCCGTACTTAAAAATCAAAATGGCGGAATTACTGTCATATCTCGGTACACAAAACAACGGCACTCCTCAGCAAAGAGAATTTTTTAATAAAACAAATTGCAGTATTGTAAAATCAATCCATCGCTTTATGGAAGCACATCCTGATATTCATCTTACTCACAATGAACTTGCCGAAAAATTCGGTATTGCAAAAACCACAATGAAGCGATGTTATAAAACGCTTTACGGAAAAACCCTCTATGCCGATTTAAAACATCTCCGCTTTACCAAGGCGGCGGAAGCCTTGCGTGATAGTCCGGCAACGATAACAGACATTGCTTTCCGCTGCGGGTATGCAAGTACGGCAAAGTTTTCCGATGCTTTCAAAAAAATATACCATCTTTCTCCGAGCGAATACCGTAAAATGTGCGTCCGAATGGGTAAAGACGGTCTGAACGGTAAAGACATTTAAGTTTGTTATTGCTAACATGCTTCCTACTCGAAAAGAGTTTTGGAGGTATTATGATGGATATATCAAAAAGATTAACGGTAAAAGATTTGGCAACCATAGGGATTTTTTCCGCCTTGATGATAGTTGTCTTTATTGCATTTTCCATAGTCACGGGCGCATCGCTTTTTTTTAATAAGTAAGTAAGTAAGTAATCAAAATTAGTTTATACAGAAATCCAGTACTTCTTTTCATTAA
>NZ_JBQNBW010000076.1:0-10193 GCF_052169735.1 Treponema sp. | reverse complement strand
ATCAGAAGATATCATAAAAATTCCTTTTTGGGGCAATACCTCTTGCAATTTATACGGGAAATGCGTCTTTAAGAAGCTTCTGTATCTCCCGCAGTTAAAATATTAAAACAAAAATTGCATAGGCGTAAAAAAAGCGGCGGTCGGCTACAAACGGCGTGCTTCTTTCGGAATACTCTGATCAGCAGAATAGAGATAAAGCCCCAGCTGCACTGCATAGTTAATTCCGAGACCAATCGTAATCCCTTGCATGACTGCTGTAGAAATAAAAAGCGAACGGTACTTATCCTTAACAGCGGTATCAACCTCTAGCCGATAATCTATAATGGCAGAAGCCATATCAGCGGTAACACTTTGTAAAATCATAAAAATAGGCAGCGAAACGTAAAAAGCTCCGAGCGACCAGTATAAAATATTCCGCTGGCGTTCAATTTTTGTCTTTGTCTGCTTTTTATTCAAATTTGTTTGCAGCTGATAAAGTGTCTGTTTTTGCCGCATAAAGTGTTGAGGACGGAGCACCGTATACGTTTTTACATCTCCGTAGGAAAAACTCACAACAGTATTTTTACCCGCAGGAATATCTATTTGAAATGGAGTACCGGCAAAATACTGCGTATGGGCAAATACATCCGCTGCCGGTTCAATAAAACGGAACGCAGCAGTTATTATTTTTTCCTTTTTGAGTTTAATTTTAAGTACATATTTTTTCCCAGCCTGCGCTTCTATCGTTTTACCGGCAGACTCATACTCTGGAGCCAGAACTTCCAAACGATGGCTTCCTTCATGCAGATACAGAGGAGATGTTCCTACCTCAAGCCGTTCGTTATTGAGATACAGCTCTGCATTTTCGGGTTCAACCGTCAGCAGTACTTTTGCAGGCTGGGTATTTTTAACTGCTGCCATAATCTGCGCAGCAAGCGAGCGGGCTATGGCTTCAGCAGACTGATACCCCCCTGCCTCGCTGAACCGATATTCCGGCATCCCTGCCAAACCAGTGGTCAGCACAACCGAAACATACATATACCCTGCCAAATCCTGAATTGAGCCGTTAATGACAGCAGAAATACCATCCGGTTTGAGCGCTTGAGCAGTATTGGTATGCTCCGGCTGGGTAAACACCTGCTCTCCGCCCTTCCATATCATAACAGGCATTGTCTCCGCTGCAAAAGAGGTATCTTGTATCAGCTTCTCTATTTTTTCTTGCACTTTTTGAATGTCTTTTTCTTTTGCCGCTATTTTTTTATTGAAAGCCGCTGTTTGTTTTTGTTTTTGACGCTCAGACATAACAGCAAGATACACCCCATCGCGTTCCCCAATTAAAGAAACCCGCTCGCGGACAAGCGCTGTTTTTTCCGCGGAATACTCCAACATTTTCCTCAGCTTTTTTTCCTCCGGGGTAACCAGCCGCAGAGCAGGCACGGAGCAAAACAAATTCAGCATTGCCGGAATCGCGGTTGCATACGAACTATAAAGCTCCGGAACATCGGTGAGCGTGAATGTTGCTGCCGTAACCGACCACGTAGGAATATCACCTTTTGTTTGAGCCGCAACAGACGCAGTACCATATATGGCAGAAAAAAGTCCCAAAAGGGCGGCTGCAAAAAGCCTTTGAAGCCTCATTCGGCAGGATCCTCATACATAAGCTGATTTGCCCACTGCTTCTTCAAAAAATCTTCGATAAAACTGTCTATATCTCCATCCATAACAGCCTGAATATTACCGGTTTCATGTTTTGTCCGGTGATCTTTTACCATAGTATAGGGCTGAAAAATATACGAGCGGATTTGGTTACCCCACGAAATGCCTTTTTTTTCGGCAGCGAACTTCGCATTCTCTTTTTCCTTTTCATTGCGGTAGTATTCATAGAGCCGTGCCTTGAGCATACTCATTGCAGTTGCACGGTTGGATATTTGACTGCGCTCGTTCTGGCATGCAACCACGATACCGGTAGGAAGATGGGTAAGCCGCACTGCTGAATCGGTTTTATTTACATGCTGACCTCCGGCGCCTCCTGCCCGGTAGGTATCAACCCGCAAATCTTCGGGTTTAATTGTTACTTCGATTGTATCATCCAGCACGGGAAACACATATACGGAAGAAAAAGAGGTATGTCTACGCGCATTGGCATCGAAAGGACTTATTCTGATAAGCCGGTGCACTCCTGTTTCTGCCTTTAAGAAACCATACGCATAATCCCCGCTGATCTGCAGCGTAATAGACTTTAACCCTTCATCGGCTTCCAGCTCATCCAGTGTTTCTATTTTAAAACCATGGCGTTCCGCCCAGCGGATATACATACGGGTCAGCATTTGTGCCCAATCGCATGCTTCCGTACCTCCTGCACCGGCATGTACCGTTAAAAACGCATCACTGCTGTCAACCCCATCGGAAAGCAAAGAAAGCGTATTAAGCTTTTCAAACTGTTCTTGCAGTGCGCTCAGCAATGTATCAAGCTCTTGTATTGAATCAGCTTGATCTTCAGGATTGAGTTCGTGTGTTAATTCATAGAGCGCTTGTAAATCTTCAATATTTGCAATCAGCGCTTCCCAAGGTTCAATACGGTTTTTGAGTTTTTTAATTTCCGACAACACTTGCTCGGCTTTTTTAGGGTCATCCCAAAAATTCGGCAGTCCCGTTACTTGTTCCTTTTCAGCAATCCGTTTTTTTACTGCTTCAGAGTCAAAGACGCCTCCAAATTTCATCTACGGATTCTTTGAGCGCGCTGATTTGCGGTTTATATTCTTCTAGCAGCATAGTAACCTCCTTAATTCTTTACCGGCGGATGAACCAACAGCTTCCGCCACTTCTTTTTAGCAAGTGTTAAAATAGCCAATTTACTGTCAACAGGATATTGATATACCCGCACCACATCATAATAATCAGTTACCCGATCTATTTCCCGCCGTAATGTAAGCAGCTGCTGTTCTCCTACTGATGCGGATTCCCAACATGCCCTCTGCATCCTGGTAAAACCATGAAATGTTAAAACCTCAGCAAGATTCCGGGCAGTCTCTTCACCGCTGGGATCTATCACTACCGATACAAACATAATTGCGTAGAGCATATACTGAATCAATACAGAGTGTCAAATGGTTGAAAAGATTGTTCATACAACCGATATTGACATTTATACCCAAAATATGATACATACAGCAAATATATCATCGAGATCGCTAGGAGGCTTTTTAGCGATGCCCCTATTATCCCAAAGCAACACCCTCGACGCAGATGCCGGAGTTGTTGTTCCCATAAGATGGTTGCAGTCGGCTTTAATACCCTTTATTACGGCGCGGCATGTGAGCATTAACCTTCCGCACAAATAAGGATGTATCACCTATGAAAAAGCATTCACTCATGTCTCGTCTGTATCTTAAATATCAGCTGGTTCTCTTCTTGAGTATTCCGCTCGCAGCAGGGATCTTTTTATTTTCGCTTTTATGGTACCGCTCAGAAAAAGCTGCCGTTACAACAGATGTCGGCAATTATCTCCAAGCAAAAAATGATTACTATGTGAAAACCATTGAAACTTTCTTTTTGGAGCAAGAAACTCTTTTAACAACCCTTGCAGGATCAATCGGAGCTTCTCATTTTGATAATGCAACCATCTTTACCATGTGCAGCACGGCAAAAAAGAATTCCGAACGGCTGGTAACCGCTATTTACACCGGTTTTCCGGATAAGGTTTTTATGTCCACAACAGGATGGACACCGACGGAAGGTTGGGATCCAACCCAAAGACCATGGTATCAGCGTGCTATTACTACAAACGGAGTTGCTTTTACCGATATATACATTGATGCAGAGACAAAAAAGCCGATGCTTACGATGAGTATCCCGATACGGCATAAAGGTGAATTTATAGGAGTTCTAGCTTCCGACATTAACCTTACTCAGCTTAAAAACCTTATCGGGATGGAAGAAGACAGCAATATCGATGTTTTTATACTCGACACAACCGAGCACTTTATTACTCACAAAACATATACACCGGATGACAGCCTTGCGGAAGTTGGAAAAGGTATGTATGCGCAAGCCCATGCAGACATACTCAATCATCAAACTGACCATTTTATATCAACAATTCAAGGTGAACAAAGCCATATCTATACCACCTATTTTCCACGCAGCGGCTCTCGGCTTGTCCTTTCCATGTCAGAGAAAAATATGTTTGAAAGCCTTATACATATTAGAAATAAGGCGTATCTCTTTGCGTTATTATTCTTTGGTCTTTTCTTACTGTTGATTTTTATGACCGGTCTTAGAATTGCAGCACCGATTCATATCCTGATTACTGCATTAAAAAATATTGCCGAAGGCGAAGGGGATATGACCGTACGGCTCCCTGAAACGGGAAACGGAGAAACCATTTTGCTTGCGCGTTATTTCAACCAAACAATGGACAAATTGAGCAGATCTATCAAAGCAGTACGGGATGACGCAAATGTAATGCGCGGAGTTGGAGACGATCTAGCTGCTAACATGACCGAAACAGCAAGCGCAATCCATGAAATCAGTGCAAATATTGAAGGGGTTAAAAAACAGGTACTCAATCAGTCCGCAAGTGTTATTGAGATTGGAACATCGTTGCAAAGTATGATGCGTACCATCGAAAAGCTAAACAAAAACATCGAAGTACAAACCAAAACAGTTGATACCTCTTCGGTCTCCGTACATCAGATGGTTTCTAATGTACAATCGGTTGCAACAATTATTGAAATGAATCTGCAAACACTTGATGATCTCAATACGGCAACAAAACAGGGAAAAACAGGCATTGCTGCTGCGGTTGATCTGACACAAGCAGTAGATGACAGCTCTGCCATATTGCTGGATACAAGTACGGTCATCCAAAATATCGCAGCACAAACCAACTTGCTTGCAATGAACGCAGCCATAGAAGCTGCACATGCAGGAGAGTCGGGCAAAGGTTTCGCCGTTGTTGCCGGAGAAATCAGAAAGCTCGCAGAAGAATCCAATACACAGGGAAAGAATATTACCTCTATCCTGCAGGGACTAAAAGAAAAGATAAAATTGGTAAACAGCTCGGCTATGTCGATTGAAAAACAATTTGATGCTATTTTTGAGCTTGTAGAAAAAACAAAAACACAAGAACATATCATTATGAATGCAATGCAAGAGCAAAATACCGATAGCGAACGGATTGTGAATGCAATGCGTACAATTGATGAAATGACGCATACCGTTCAGAATATCTCATCCGAAATGCTGAACGGCAGCACCCTTGTAGGGGAAGAAATGAAGCGGCTCGCCGATATGTCAGATGCGATTGCCAATAGTATGAACGAAATGGCAACCGGTACAACACAGATAAATAATGCCGTACATGAGGTCCGTGAAATCAGTCAAGAAAATAAAAACAGTATTGATAATTTGGCATTTGAAGTAAACCGCTTCAAGATCGACTAATTTTATGGGAAACGGCATGAATACTCGCTCTTTCCGTACTGTTATACGGTATATTCCCATTTCAATAGGTTTAATTATGCTTCTTTGTCTCTGTTTTTCTTGCCAATCGGTTCCTCGGGAGATACCTAAGGCAATTATGGGAAGGGGGATGGTAACAAAGGAGCAGCTTGTAGTGTTTTTCCTCAGTCAAATGCCTGAAGCAGATGAGGCAAGGGTAGCCCGTCTTGCAGCTTATTATAAAGAAGAATCTGAAGCCGAAGGTATAAATTCAGATATTGCCTTTGTGCAGATGTGTTTGGAAACAGGGTTCTTGCAGTTCGGAGGGCTCGTAACCGCCGACATGAATAATTTCTGCGGACTTGGTGCAATCAATGCGGAAAACCGCGGACTCGTCTTTCCTGATGAGCAAACAGGAGTACGGGCACACATTCAGCACTTAAAAGCCTACGCAAGTACGGAACCGCTTACAAAGGCTTCCGTTGACCCGCGCTACCGGTATGTGAACCCGAAGGGTAAAGCGCCGTATATTCACAACCTTGCAGGAACATGGGCATCAGACCCAGCGTACGGACATAAGATAGACCAGCTTTTACGCAGACTCTATGCCGGCCTAGAGTAAAAAACTCGTAAGCCTTCTACAGAAAAAACTAGACAACCAAAGTTTTTTGAGTTATCCTTAGTGAGCACTTATGGATTATGTTGAAAGTTTATTTAATACGAATTTTTTAGAGTATGCGAGTTATGTTATCCGCGACCGTGCAATTCCTGATGTTGAAGACGGATTAAAGCCGGTACAGCGGCGCATTCTCCATTCTCTTTTTGAAATGGACGACGGCAAATTTCATAAAGTAGCCAATGTCGTCGGCTATTGTATGAAATACCATCCGCACGGCGACGCTTCTATCGGGAATGCGCTGACCGTACTTGCCAATAAAAGTCTTTTTATTGATAAACAGGGAAACTTTGGAAACCTCTTTACCGGAGATGAAGCCTCGGCACCCCGGTATATTGAATGCCGCATTACGGAATTTGCAAAAGAAATCCTCTTTAACCCGCATATTACCCACTATGTTCCCTCTTATGACGGAAGGAATCAAGAACCGGTTGTATTCCGGGCAAAATTACCGGTTGTACTGCAAATTGGAGCGGAAGGTATTGCAGTCGGTATGTCTACCAAAATCCTTCCGCATAATATCCGGGAAATTATCGACGCAGAAAAAGCGTGTCTTGCGGGGAATGCGTTTGCCCTCTATCCCGACTTCCAAACAGGCGGACTCATCGATGTGTCAGACTATCAAGACGGCAGAGGTAAGGTACTGGTGCGGGCAAAGCTTGACATCTCCGATGAAAAACGTGTGGTAATCCGCGAGCTTCCCTTCGGCAGCACCACTGAAAGCCTCATCACTTCCATCGAATCAGCATCGAAATCGGGAAAACTGAAAATTTCTGAAATAAACGATTATACGGCAGAACAGGTAGAAATAGAACTGAAACTGCCCCGCGGTGTGTATTCAAAGGATGTGGTTGATGCCCTCTATGCCTTTACCGACTGCGAACAGTCTATTTCCTGTAATCTCTTGGTTATTCAAAATAATCTCCCCGTACAAACTACGGTTACCGATGTGATTAAAAACCATACAAAACAGCTCACTGCATTGCTCAAAGATGAGCTTTTATATGAACAGGAAATGCTTACCGATCGGCTCCACCTGAGAACACTGGAGCGGATATTCATAGAAGAGCGGATTTATAAAAAGATAGAAACGATGAAAACCGCCGAAGCTGTTACAAAAGCGGTTATCAAAGGATTTACGCCGTTTAAAGAGGAGCTGATACGGGAGGTAACGGAAGATGATGTAGACCGCCTCCTGAAAATTCCCATTCGCCGTATTTCTCTGTATGATATTCAAAAAAACCGTGCTGAAGTGCAAGAAATTTCAGCCCGGCTCAAAGAGATAGCACGGCTGCTCAAAAATTTGAAAAAATATGCGCTGCAGGTACTGGACGGCATCCTTGCCAAGCTGCCGCCTGACATTACCGCACGGAAAACAGAGATTTCCGGCTTTTCCAAGGTAGATGTAAAGGAGGCAGTCAACCGCGATCTTTCCCTCCGCTATGACGAAACAACCGGATATCTGGGTACCGCAGTAACAACCGGAAAGGAGATACTCAAAGTATCGCCCTACGACCGCATTATCATCTTCCGGAAAAGCGGGGTATATACTATTATGGATGTTCCCGATCGGCTTTTTGTCGATACCGGTATGTGGTATTGCGGCTTTGCAGACAAAGAATTACTGTCCAAGATTCTCTTTACGGCTATTTACAAGGATGAAAAAAATTATCCATATATCAAAAGAGCACGCATAGAATCATATATTCTCAATAGGGACTATCTTTTTGTACCCGACAATGCAGTAATTCTCTATGCTGACACTGCTGACAACTTTGAATTTACCGTGCAATATACTCCGAAACCTCGGATAAAGAAACATGAAGAAAAGTTTAAAACAGACGATTATCCTGAAAAGGGATTAAAGACCTTAGGAGTGAGGCTTGCAGAACGGGAAGCGGAAGCAGCTATTCTGACCGTTAAAAAACGTTCGGCAAAAAAAATTCCGGCGAAAGCGGCAAACACTGATGAAGGTACATAATATTCATCATACTATGATTCGGATATGGACAAACCTTCCGCTGCCTTCTTATTCGTGCCGAGGGTTTAATACACCGGTAATTCTAAAGCCGGTGGTATTGATTGATTTATACACAGGGAGACACCTATGCAAACGATCACTGAATTAGGAACACATACCTTTCAAGCAGTATTATCTAATAGCATCCGCCTCTTTGGAACGCGGCCCGCTCTTTCATTTGTTTCTGCTGAACCGATAACATACGGCGAAGTAGGAGAAAAGGTACGGCAGCTGCAAGACCAGCTGTACCGTCTTGGTATAAATCCCGGCGATAAGGTAGCGATTTACAGCCATAGTATGCCGCATTGGGGTATTGCGTACTTTGCCATTGTAACCATGGGTGCTATTGCAGTACCGCTGCTGCCAGACTTTAGCGGCAAAGAGGTAAAGGCATGCCTAGACCATGCAGGAGTCTCATTTGCAATCGTCTCTGAAAAACTCATGCCGAGGGTACCCGAGACGCTTACTGCCCTTATCGATATACGAGATTTTTCAATAAAAAAAGGAACAGAAATACGCAGCGGTTCTGCTCCGGAGCACACTAATGAAGAAAATGATACAGCATCAATTATCTACACATCCGGTACGACAGGTCGCTCAAAAGGGGTAGAACTTTCACATAAGAATCTGGTGTGTAATGCAATCGGTGGTCAGTCATGTCAGCGCATTAACGAATATGACCGCGCCCTCTCAATATTGCCGCTTTCCCATGTTTATGAATTTACCATCGGTTTCCTCATGTTCTTTTTAAATGGGGCATGTGTGTATTATCTTGAAGGGATACCCTCTCCCCGCATTCTCCTCCCCGCCCTACAGCAAGTACGCCCCACCATGATGCTGAGCGTTCCTATCATCATGGAAAAAATCTACCGGAATAAAATACGTCCAGCTTTTACCGCGACCCCTTTCCGGGAAAAACTCTACCGCACAAAAATCGGTAAAAAGCTGCTCTGTTGGCTTGCAGGTAAGCAGCTTAAAAAGACATTCGGCGGAAATCTCAAGTTTTTTGGCTTAGGCGGTTCAAAAACAGACACCACCATCGAAGAATTTATGAAAGATGCCCGCTTTCCATACGCCATCGGCTATGGGCTGACCGAAACAAGCCCGCTCGTTATCGGCTCAACCGTGCACCAAAGTATGCCGGGCTGGGTCGGTTATGCAATTCCTGAGGTGAAGATTAAAATCGATAATCCTGATCCGCAAACCGGCATCGGAGAGCTGCTCGTAAAAGGACCGAATGTAATGAAGGGGTATTACAATGATCCCGAACTTACCAAGGCATCTTTTACAGAAGACGGATGGTTTAAAACCGGCGATCTTTTTATGATGGATCAAAAAGGACATTTGGCTATTAAAGGCAGATCGAAAAATATGATTTTAGGTTCAAGCGGGGAAAATATCTATCCGGAAGATATTGAATTCGTACTCAATCAACACCCGCTGGTAACAGAATCCCTTGTTGTAGAAGGTGAAAAAGCCTCCCTTGTTGCGTATGTACAGCTTGATGAAGAAAAAATTGCAGCAGAACTCAAAGAGCTGCACAGCAAAGCCCACGAAAAAGAAGGCTTCGCAATGCCGAATTTGCAGACAGCAGTAGCGGACGCAGTTTCCGGCTTTACTGATGCGCTTGCCTATAAACGGGCTGAAATACTCAATGAGATCAAATTTTTTGTGAATGAAAATGTGAATAAAATGTCTCATATCGATAAGATTGAACGGGTTGATGCCTTTGAAAAGACTGCAAGTCAAAAAATCAAACGGTACCTCTATAATATCGCCAATAGAGGAAAAAAGGACGAAACAATATAGCCGGAGAGGCTCAACACGCACCGCTTTTTACGCTTACCGCAAAGAAGCAGAGCGCGTAAAAGAAAGTTTATTTTCAGCCGCTGAAATGGCGCGTTCATCAAGCAATATACCTCCTTGTACATTGCTTGATGGCGAATTTTGGCAGAGCCAAAATATCGCATCTGCTATAACAGCCGCCATCCGTGGCGGTATTAAACGTCGAGTTTGCTAACCCGCAAACTCGCTGATTGACGTATGCGCGTTCCGCGCATCAATGCAACAGTTTCC
>NZ_JBQNBW010000075.1:0-11004 GCF_052169735.1 Treponema sp. | reverse complement strand
AACCCCTGTTGTCGGGATGAAAACCCGATGTCCTAACCACTAGACGAAGGAGACATTAGTATTCAGTTGACTCACAACAGAATATACTTATACCGTAAAAATAAAATAGTGTCAAGTATTTAGCATGCTTTATTTTATAATTTTCTTTTTATTCGTGCGGAGGTTTTAATCCTTCTGCGTTGTGTGCCGGAGAAGGATTGTATCTTCTTATTCAATAAATTTGATCGCAATCTCCCCGATACCGGCTTTAATACGGATAGTATGCAGCGAGTCCTGATTGTTGACACGGAAAGTCGAGTCTATTCCTGCTGCATTGCGTCCGTCTATCAGTATTGAGCCGATTCCTGTGGTAGCATTGATCGAATAATCGGTCTTTTTCCCGTTTATCTGCATATCGATTTCACCGATTCCTGCATTGATATCCAAATTCTTTAAAATTTTTCCTTCAAAAGATGTTTCTCCAACTCCGGTGTTTAAAACAGTATCGGTAAAGGTACAATTCCGAAAGGTTGATTCTCCTACTCCTGTTTTAATGTTTACATTGGATGCGGTAATATCTTTGATAGTTACTTCTCCGGCACCTGTATTCAGTGTAAACCGTTCTGCAACTGTAAAACCATCAAGAATCAGCGATGCTGCTCCAATATCCATACTAACGGTATCAAAGACTGTATTTTTGGGTATCTTAACTGTGATAACTGTTTTAGAGCTGCCTCCTTTTTCAGCGTTCCCCCCTACGAAAAGCCAATTCCAATGCCACTTGTGGTTCTTTTTTGTGCTAATCTTCAAGGTCTTCCCCTCGACTTGTACGGCTGCTCCAATCCTTTTTGTATTATTGGTAATACTGTAGGCAATCGATTGCTTATCGTGCGGTTCAATTCTCAGTGCGGCATAAGAAATATCTGCTTTTAGCTGTTTTACTATTGAACCGTCAGAGGTTATCTCCACTTCATGCATATCTGCTGCCAATGCAACACTTTTATGCTCATCATCCATATTCCACCCCTCATCGTCGTATTTATAGAAAATTTTTTTAACGTTGCCCCCCATCATAAGTCCAATAATGATGAGTAAACCGCCTGTTCCTATGATTACTAGTGTTGTGATTATCCTTTTTTTCATATATGTCTCCTACAGGGAACCGCTTAAAATGATAGTTCTTTAGAGATTTCCTAGAATAATAATGCTACCCCGCCGAAAAATAATCCTGCAAGCAAGAGTGGTATACCGCATATCAATATGATCAGCAGCATAATACCTCCCGTTAGTATCTTAAAAGAGAGTGAAAGCAAGCCCCTTGCAAGAGCGAGAACAAACCAACCTATCCCAAATAGAGCAAATAAAAACATAAGAAGCATAATAGTGAGCATGAAGCATTCTCCTAGCGGTCTGTGCCGTTTTCTCCTTTCCGGACATATTCATATTCCAGCGGCTCGTCTTTTTGGATAGGCATAATCAATGCACAAATAACGTAGCAGAGAATTCCGCTTCCAAAGAAGAGCGTTGCAAGTACCCAGAGCAGCCGGATGACTGTTGAGTCGATTTCAAAGTATTCAGCGATTCCGCCGCATATACCGCATAGTTTTTTATCACTTTGACTGCGATACAATTTCTTTTCCATAATAAACCTCCAATATGTGTTATGAACCTCTTTTTCAGTGCAAACGAGCTTTGAAAGATGTATATCTATCTATCTGACTTATTTCTGATATGTTTTCCGATACCGGCGATTAATGCGCTCATGCCGTAAAAGATGAGTAATGCAAAGCCTACCAATACTAATGCACTGCCGAAAAGTAATACCGCAGAAGCTGTGCCGAAGAACAAGGAAACGACACCCTTGATAAAAACTGCTCCTGCTGCAATGATCAACGCAAAGACAACCGCAAGTCCGGCAAATCCAAGGGCTACAATAGTAACAACCGCAGCAATAATAAGCGGTATTGCGACAGGAGCTGCACAAATTGCCAGGATGGTAAACCAAAAAGCCCGCCATCCGCTTCGTGTTGATGCTTGAGCTTTTTTAGCTTCTTTAACAGCATAGTCTGATAAAATCCGGGATGCAACGTGAGCAGGGCTTTTGAGTTCGCTTATTACTGCTTGCTCGTTTTCAACTCCGGCTTCTTCAAAATATTCTTCGTAGTATTGCAACGCTGCGCGGAAATCTTCTTGCGGGAGATGTCTCAGCCTTGATGCTAAGTCGGTCATAAATTCTCTACGGGTCATTTGTGCTGTGCTCCTTTAAAGATTCTCTCTATTAACGCTTTATATGATGCCCACTCTTCAAAATACAGTTGCTGCTGCCGCTTTCCTGCTGAGGTTATACGATAATATTTTCTATTGCGCCCATCAATAGGCATATCGTAGGTTTTCAAAAAACCGGCAGTTTGCAAGCGTTTTAAAACCGGATACAGGGTTGATTCGGAGATGGACATAACATCTTTTACATCCTGGGTTAGTTTGTAGCCGTAAGAGTCTTCCGTACTCAGGAGTGCCAGCACACAGGCTTCAAGTAATCCTGAGTTAATTGAAAAAAGCACCATTTCCTCCTGAGATGTGATTGGGTCGCTCTAAAAACTTGGTTAGATTTTTAGAGATACCCTATTGTTTTAGTTATTCATAATAACGAATATGATATTATTGCAAATATAATATATTGTCAAGTATAATATATTAAATCATAAAACAATCAGCACCACCGACACGGCTTGTGAGTATGAACCCTCCGACGAATGAAAAGATTATCGGACGGATCCGCACACGGCTTTGTTCCTAGTTTCAGCAGTCTGAAGGGGGCAGGGCTATATGGGCAGCTTTTTCCGTATTGTTGCCGTGTAGAAGATGAGGGCGCATAGTATCAACCTATAGACTAGACCTATTCAGAAAGATCAGTTTTCGAACGGGTTTACTTGTAGTTTGAGCATTTCCTTATATTAAAGCCTTACCTAAAAACTTGCATTTATTTATAAAAAAGGCTATTATTCGAGGTATGAATAAGGCGTTACAGATTTTAAAAGACCGTGGATTTTTTCAGCAATGTACGAATATTGAAGGCTTATCCGCATTGATGGATAAGGAACCTGTTGTATTTTATATCGGTACGGATCCTACCGGCGGCAGCTTACACATTGGGCACCTGGTGCCTCAGTTTGCGCTTCGGCATTTGAGGGAGGTCGGTCATATAGGTATTGCGCTGATTGGCGGAGGTACCGGCAGAATCGGTGATCCCTCAGGTAAAACAGAAATGCGCAAGATGCTGGACTATCAGCAACTGGATGAAAATGTTGAAAAAATAAGAGCGCAGCTCGACAAGTTTATCGGCTTTGATGGAAAAACAGCCTTTCCTGCAAACAATAAGGACTGGCTGGCTGACCTCAACTATATTGATTTTTTACGTGATATCGGTTCATGTTTTTCTGTGAATAAGATGCTTTCGTTTGAAGCATACAAGCTGCGTATGGAAACGGGGCTTTCTTTCCTTGAATTTAACTATCAGCTGCTGCAAAGTTACGATTTTTTAATGCTGCATACCAAGCATGGCTGCAATCTGCAAATCGGCGGGGATGACCAGTGGGGAAATATTGTAGCAGGTGTTGATCTTGTCCGCCGTAAGACGGGAGATGAGGTATTCGGGCTTACCTTTCCGCTTATTACCCGCAGCGACGGCAAAAAAATGGGAAAATCTGAAAAAGGCGCACTCTTTTTGAATAAAGAGATGACCTCCGTATTTGACTTTTTCCAATACTGGCGGAATGTTGCCGATGCTGATGTGCGCCGCTTTATGCTGCTGTTTACCTTCTTGCCGATTGATGAAATTGACCGTATCTGTGCAGGTAATATCAATGAGGCAAAAGAGCGGCTGGCATGGGAAGTTACCAAAGAAATTCACGGCAAAGAAGAAGCGGATACTGCTCTTGCCGGTGCAAAGGCTGCTTTCGGCGGCGGCGGTGATAAAAGTGCAATGCCGACAGTAGAACTGGCGCGCAGTCTTATTGAAAGCGGTATGCCGGTAATAGATCTTTTTGTGCAAAGCGGTTTATGCGGCACTAAAAGCGATGCCCGCAGGCTGATAGAGCAGGGTGGGGCATTCGTTGCAGGGAACGCAGTAACCGATCTGAAAGCCGTTACCGCCGCTGCCATGCTCGATGAAGCCGGTGAACTGATTTTGCGGGCTGGTAAAAAACGATTTATCCGATTAGTAACGCGGTAACCGGCAGTACGAAACAGATGCTGCCGGCGGTATTCAGATGGTAACGCACTTCGGGATATACCGGGCAGCGTATATAAGAGCGGAGAAGCTCGTACACGTGTGCGTTAGGCGGATGTATGCTTTAAGCAGTATCCTACAACCGCAAAACAGCCGAAAACTGTGGTTTAATATCGGCAGCCTGTAATAGCATATCTAGTATATCCAAAACATGCGCAAAAATTTGCTGCGGGCTGCTGCATCCGTGGAAGTATCGAATCTTTCTTACAGCTGCGGTCTCACTATCTTATATGGCAATAGTGAGCCTCGATGCGTATATTCAAAAATCGTTCGGTCTTCTTTGAGGTATTCGCGCAATATTTTTTTTGCCCGAAAAATATGAGATTTAATAGTATTCAGCGGCAGTTCGGTGATTGCTGCAATATCGGTGTAGCTCATATCATAGAAAAAATAGAGGTCAATACATATCCGGTAGTTATCGGGCAGGTTGTTTACCGCTTCCCGTACTGATAAGATTACACATTCATTGAGGTGCTTGTCTTCTGGATTATCACCCTTATATTGAACCTCTACGCCTTCCGCAAGTGATGTATAACGCTGCCGTTTTTGTACTGAATTTAATGCAGTATTATACGCAATGCGCATCAGCCATGTTACAAAGGGAGCCTCTGCCCGAAACGTACCAAGAGCGGAGTATGCCTTGAGCATTACATCTTGCACAAAATCTTCACAGTCTTCCGGAGTGCTAAAAAAGCTTAATCCAAGCATATATACTCGTTTTTGGTACTGCGCTGCTAAAACCGCAAAGGCTTGTGTGTCGCCGTTCAGTACTGCTTTGCATATCTCATAATCCTGCAGTGCCCGAGAACCTTGTATGTTACGAAAAGAGGCGGCACTTTTTTTCTGTTCCACCGTGTTATTCCTCTATTACGGGGGCGGCATGTTTCGATTCTGGAGCTGAAACTCTGTTCTGCTTTATACTATTGCGGCGGGTAATTTCATAAAAAATAGTAAGGCTGATGCCAATCGCCAATGGAATAAGACCTCCGAGTAAAATATATCCGACACCCGCAATGATATAGAATAAACCGAATAATACACAGCCTATAACCGTTAAGGTAATGCCCAATAACAAACAAAAAAGATACATATTAAAAACCGGGCGGATATAGGTATTTGTTTTTATTTGAAGCATAATTTGCCGGTGCCGCCATAAAAAGTAGAAAAATATAAGGGTACTCCCCATAACAATCCCTACAATGGGAATAACAGCTATAATGATTTGAACTGCAACCATTGCAGCACCTCCTTTAATACAATATGACAAATTCCTCAAAATAGATATTGTGTATTTGCCCTAAGACAAGCTGCCGGTTAATACAGCTCATCAATGCTTGTTTGATGTCCTGCGGCAGCTCACTGCTGAGCCGGTAAGCGCTTTCGAGTGAAAACCAGTCCAGAATCGCCTGTTTGAGGAGTCCCTTATGGCTGACCAACTCTTCTTGAAATGCCGTATCTGACGCTTTATATTCAAGAAATGGTTTTAGTACAACGGTAATTGGCGGATTATCAGCAGTGAGTGCCCGCAGCTGTCCCAGGTCTCCGTACAAGGCATATTCTTTCGGCGGTACATAGGTATCAGCAGTTTGATTTTTTTGCTGCGGTACCGGTTGCCCTTTTTTCATAAAGGCAATAAGTGTTCCGATTGCAATGGCAGCAATCAGCACAAGAACGATCCCTCTTAAAAGCTTAAATAATGTATCCGACGGATAAATGCTCATATCTATAAGAGTATATCAGAAAAAGAGCTTCTGGGCAAAGCGTTTTTACCGTTCTTCTCTCGGAATCCGTAAGGGGGTATAGACATAAAAGCCTTTCCGGGAACGGAGCTGAAGCAATTCATGGAATGTTTGCAAATCGCTTGCACTGTAGAGACGGGTTTGCGCCGTAAGGAGGCTTTTGAGAATTTCATCGGTAACCGGCGGAGCTTTATAGAGCAGCTTTAAGGAGTAATTCTCCTGTATACCTACTTTTGTTGCTGCATAACGGACTGCATCGGCAAAACCGCCGAGCTCATCTACAAGCTGCAGCTCTTTTGCCTGTATACCGGTATAAATCTTCCCCTGCGCAAGTTCTTCCACGGTTTTAAGCGGGAGTCCTCTGCCTTGTGAGACCTTATCCAGAAACACGTCATACGTGTGGTCAATCTCCAGTGTATATTGTTGCCGCTCTTCTTCCGTCATGCTACGGAAAAAGGAGGAGGGAATGCGGCTTTCCGCACTGACTGCATCGGAGGTAATACCGAAGTAGTTTTGCAGCAGCTGCTGAATGTTCGGCGCTGCAGAAAGCACCCCTATTGAACCGGTAATGGTGTAGGGTGAGCTGAAAATGTAATCCGCAGATGATGCAATCCAATATGCTCCCGAAGCTGCAATATCACTCATGGAAACAATCACCGGTTTTCCAATCTTTTTAGAAAGACGCTCCAGACTTCTGCGGATATCTTCCGATGCATTGACTTCCCCGCCCCCTGAGTCTATTCTCAAGACAATGGCTTTTATCGAATCATCATCGGCAGCCTGATCAAAAAGTTCGATAAGTGATGGGCTGTCCGCAGCTTCGTTTGTGGTATTGCTATATGAGGAAATCGCTCCGTTTAAGTGGATAATACCGATCTGATTTTCACTTTCTTTCTTTTTGAATGCTCGGTTATAATCAGTGTAGACAATATAGTCACGGTCTGACATCCGATAGGTTTCGTCGAGGATGTCGAGTTCAACACAGCAGTCTTCATAGGTGGCAAGATCGGTTACCAAGCCTGCATTCAATGCTGCTTGCGCGCTGTCGCCGTTTGCTGCCCGCAAGGCATCAAGGTACCGGAGGCTGAATGCATCAAACTGTTCCGCTGATACGGCACGATTGGCTGCTATGTCCTGTATATAGGTTTGGCGGAGATTCCGGAAAACCGACTGATAATTTTGGCGGACACCATCTGAGAATCCGGTATTGCTATAGGTTTCAGCCATACTTTTATACGCACCTGCTTGTATAACATCCCATTGCACCCCAAGTTTTTTTTCCATGCCGCCGTAAAAGAGGGCTTCGCTATAAAAACCGGAAATATCAACGGCTCCCATGGGATCAAGAAAAATACGGTCGCCGAAGGACGCAATATAGTAGCTTCCGAGCCGGTATTCAGGAGCAAACACGTAGAGCGGTTTATTCGACTCTTTATACTCCTGAAAGGCTGCTTTTAACTCTGAAAAATGTCCTAAGCCGATACCGTAAAGGCTTGTTAGATCGAATAAAGCTGCTGTTATACGCCGGTCGTGGGCTGCATGAACGAGGGCATCGGTTATATCGGATAAGAGTACCGAGTCCGGGGTATTTTCGGAAAATAAATAGTTGTGCCACAAAAACTCATCGGGTTTTTCGGTCAGCTGTCCGGCTGGATTAATCAGCAGTACCGAATCTGCTGAAACGGCAGTAATTCCTGTTTTCGGTTTCTTGGAATCAGGGTTATATTTGTAGATGGCAGCAATGAAAAGAAATAGTAGAAAGAAAAATATCAGATTGAGAATGATTAAACGGATGAGATTCAAACCGCGAAAAAACGCAGAAAAAAAACCGCCTTTTTTATCTTTCATAAGGAACTCCTTTTGAGGGATAGAAATACTGAGAACTCTTATTAGGTATTTTCAAAAATACAATTTTTAGCAATACCTTTTTCAATATAAATGTGAGATTGGAATAACAAGGAAGAGAAGTAGTTGTGCGTTTCCGCAGTATATTGGAAGGTTTGCCCTGGGGGGGACTTGAACCCCCATGCCCGTGAAAGCACTAGTACCTGAAACTAGCGTGTCTACCAATTCCACCACCGGGGCAAAAGTATCATCATGTATGCCGGAACACGATTTTGATATATTAACCGGCAAACAAATAATAAGAATAGTATAATCAAAAACAGGCTTTTGTCAACTGCTGTCTTCAAATTGCTGTACCTACTGCAGAAGACAGTGGTGACCGGGAAGATGTTTCTGCAACATACTCTGGAATACAGAAGATTGATATGCTGGTAAAAAAGTCGGTACCATCGCTGGATATCCGCAAAACAATCCGCACCTTTACCGGTGTACGGGTTCGTCCTGATAGCGGGCGCTGTCAAGGCGGTTTTTGTACCCCGCGGGTTTTGGAAATCCTCAGCAGGAAACTCAAGCTGCCGATAGAACACATCGCAAAATCTAATTCGGGAACCAAAATCGTACTTGGCAGGCTGAAGTAAACATATCCTGATGCGGCTTGTGAATATTACTCAATGCTTCGTACTGTATTGCGCTCCGGCACGAATCCCTCTCCCCTCGGCGCAGCATATAAGCGAGCAAATAACCGGCAGCATTCGTAAGATGTAGGAGATATGGAAGAAGAAATCGTTTCGGGATGTGCATTGCATATAGAGAAAATACGGCGAGTACCCTTGGGGATAGGTATCAGTCTACCGAATACTACACAAACCGCTGATAAAACAGTACAATCTCATCCATTATGAAACAGTTTAAACTCATAGCGGATTATCAGCCTGCGGGCGACCAAGGCGATGCGATACGGCAGCTTGCGGATGGCATACTTGCCGGCGACCGGTTTCAAACGCTCAAAGGTGTTACCGGTTCGGGCAAGACTTTTACGATGGCGAATATCATTCAGGCAGTGCAAAAGCCGACGCTGATTATCAGCCACAACAAGACGCTCGCGGCGCAGCTCTACCGCGAGTTCAAAGGCTTTTTTCCGGAAAACGCCGTCGAATACTTTGTTTCATACTATGATTACTACCAGCCGGAGGCGTATGTCCCGGCGCGAGACCTCTATATCGAAAAAGACGCTGCGATTAACGATGAGATAGACCGGCTGCGGCTTTCGGCAACATTCAGTTTGATGGAGCGGCGGGATGTTATCGTTGTGTCAACAGTGTCGTGCATTTACGGCTTAGGTTTGCCCGAATCATGGCGCGATTTACGCATCACCATAGAAAAAGGGCAGACCGTTGATCCCGGTAAACTCAAAAAACAGCTGATCAGCCTGCAATATGAGCGCAACGATGCGGTGTTGGAGCGCGGCAGGTTCCGTGTGAAGGGCGATGTGATGGAAATATTCCCTGCATATATGGAAGAAGCCTACCGCATCGAGTTTGACTGGGAAGAGATTGTGCGTATCCGCCGCTTTAGCCCGCTGACCGGCGAAGTGAGCCAAGAATACGAAGAGCTTTCGATTTATCCTGCAAAGCACTTTGTTATGCCGGAGAATGCTATCCCCAATGCCATCGAGCGGATTAAGCAGGAGCTTGATGCCCGTTTGGAAACGCTCAAGGTGCAGGGAAAGCTCTTTGAGGCTGAACGGCTGAAAACCCGTACCGAATACGATATCGAAATGCTCTCTGAGATGGGGCATTGCCCGGGCATAGAAAACTACTCTGCGCCGATCGCAAACCGTAAGCCGGGCGAGCCGCCTGCAACGCTTTTTCATTACTTTCCCAAAGACTTCCTCCTTTTTATGGATGAAAGTCACGTAACCTTTCCGCAGATCGGCGCTATGTACGAAGGCGACCGCAGCCGCAAGCAGAACCTTGTAGATTTCGGCTTCCGGCTCCCCTGCGCGCTGGATAACCGCCCGCTCAAAATCAACGAGTTTGAAACAATGCTCAATCAGGCGGTCTTTGTTTCCGCAACGCCCGGCCCGAAAGAATTGCAATATTCTACCCGCGTTGTTGAGCAGCTCATCCGCCCGACCGGTCTTTTAGACCCGCTCATCGAAATTCATCCGAGCGAGGGGCAGATGGAGCATATCTACGGTGAGGTGAAAAAGCGTATCGCAAAGGATGAGCGGAGTCTTATCCTCACCCTCACCAAGAAGATGGCGGAAGACCTTACCGACTACCTCACCGGTCTGGGCTTAAAGGTAAAGTACATTCACAGCGAGGTGGAAACCATCGAGCGGGTAGAAATCCTCAAAGGCTTGAGGGCGGGTGAGTTCGATGTGCTCATCGGGATTAACCTCCTGCGGGAAGGTATCGACCTGCCGGAAGTGTCGTTTATCGGCATCCTCGACGCGGATAAAATCGGCTTTTTGCGGTCAACCACCAGCCTCGTACAGATTGTCGGGCGGGCGGCGCGTAATGCTAACGGCAGCGTAGTGATGTATGCCGACCGTATCAGCGACGCGATGAAGGAAACAATAGAAGAAACCACCCGCCGCCGTTCAATTCAGCAAGCATACAACGACGAGCACGGCATTACGCCTAAAACCATAAAAAAATCCATCGAGGATATTCTGGTACGCGAAACGGAAATCAAAAAAGAAGCCGCCCGCGCCGAAACCGAGCCGCTTGTCAACAGCTTTAATATTCTGAACCCCGCCGACCGCAAAAAGCTTATCAAAAAGCTCGAAGCACAGATGGCGGAATACGCCGACATGCTCCTCTTTGAAGAAGCGGCGGTTATCCGCGATAAGATTGAAGAGATTAAAAGATTGGGCTCTTTTTGAAAATATACGGCATATCTACTGCGTCGTACGGCAAAAAAGTGTCCTCAACGTATCATAGATACGCCTGCGGTACTTTTTTGCCTACCTCCTTGTATCTACGCCGTCTATTTTCAAAAGGCTTGCGGCAGGGGCATCTAACTCGTTCGCTTCTGTTTAAACCAGCAGCATCTGTGCCAATGTTTAAGCGGCGTTGCCGCTTAAACTTGCAAGGGGCTGTCCCAAAAGTATAAAGACGTGATAAAATGAGGATATGAGTAGAGGAG
>NZ_JBQNBW010000074.1:0-11995 GCF_052169735.1 Treponema sp. | reverse complement strand
AATACGCAGGCAGCAGATTCTTCAAAAAACCGTACCGGACTTCATTATTCGGAAAACCTAACCGGTACATCCGTGCTTCCGGGATGTATGTCTTTATCGTTAAATACCCCGATTGAAACAGAATCGGCAACGCATCTTGAGCAATAGCCCGATAGGTTTGCAAGCCTTCTTCATCAAGTTCAACCTTTCCATCAAGGTTGGGGATATAATAATGCGCTTCTTTTAAGAAGTTGACTAAAAAAGTCGGCGTTCCCGTACCGAACCAGTAACCGCTAATCTCTTTTTTGACAAAAGCGTTCAAAAGGCTAAAGGGATTGTACATTCCTTCCCCGGCTGGATGGAACAGATAGCCGTCATACCACTGCTTTAATGCTGCTAATGCCTCTTGATACGTGAGGTTTTGTTCATCGGCAAGCACTTGTATGTCCGGCTGGAAGTTCATTTCAAGTTCTGTTTGCGTAACACCGCAGATACCGGCATATTGTTTTTCCAGTGATATATCGCGGAGGTTATTCAAATCGCTGAAAATGCTGATCTTGCTGAACTTTGTTACTCCGGTTAAAAACGCAAAGCGGATATATTCATCACAGGTTTTAATCACCGAGTAAAATGCTTTGAGCGTATTACGGTAGCGTTCGTTCAGCTCTTCATTCACTCCCATCGTTTGCAGCAAGGGTTTATCGCATTCATCTATAAGAATAACTACCTGTTTGTGTGTTTTCTCATATATTTGTTTAATAACGCCTTCAAAGCGTTGCGCCAAATCGCCTTGGGCAGAGGTTAGAGCATATTTCTTTTCAAGCGGAGACAAAAAAAGTTCAATACGGCTTATTAAACTTTCAATCGTATCATATTGCCCCGTATTAAAGTCAAAATACAGAACCGGGTATTCTTGCCACGGGGTTCGGTTTTCTTGTGCAGCTTGTTCCTCTTCCGCTTTTTCAAGATACAAGTCTTTGAACAGCTCTTTTTGCCCGCGGAAATAGGCTGCCAAGGTTGAAAGAAAGAGGCTTTTGCCAAACCGCCGCGGACGGCTGAGAAAATAGACTCGGCTGCTGGTTACTAATTGCGCAAGATACGCTGTTTTATCTACATAGAGATAGCGGTCATTCCGTAAGACCTTAAAACTTTGTACGCCGAGCGGCAACTTCTGTGGAGTATTCATAGCGGTAGTATAACACGAATACGTAGATTCGGCAATTTCATCCTTCACCGTAAAGTACTCTATTGCATTGATGCACGATAGAGCACACCTTAATCAACATACCCCGACGCAATTTGTAAGTATTAACCCGCCGCGCGAATCCCCGGTAGCTATTCCGCAGCTTCAACGGTGAATGAGAGCTGCAGCGTTTCTGTTCCGCATTGTACCCGTAATTGATGCACTCCCTTTTCGAGCGGGAGTGATGCGGAAAACGGACGGCGGATACCGAAGGGGCTGTCATTATCGTAATAAACCGATAGGGAATCTTCTTTACCGCCGGTAACTTCAAGCGGGATGCAACCGTTGCGGTTATTCGGATTACTGATAAAATGCCCGCCGTCTGCAGGACTGATCACCCGTAATGTCTGAGGTGTAGCGATTATTGAACCATGCCGCGAGCTATGGGAAAACCATCGGCGGTACTCTTCGGGATAATTCGTATAAACCTTGCCTTGCTCTACATTGTGCCATGTACAGCAGACAGTGTTTAAACTTCTTGTACGATGTACTACAGCAGACGGCAGATATTCTAAGACCGTGGTTGGACAGGCGATACCGGCAGGCATTCCTGAAAGGGCGCAGATGGGTTCACGGTACCAGTACTCCGGTTCTGCAAAATGGTGTGCCGGTGTTCCCATGCTGTCTCCGGACTGCCGGTGAAGCCGCAGCAGTACATCCCGTGCAATAGCTGCCGGGGCTGAGCTGCCTGTTTTACCGATGACTGTGCTGCCTGAAAAATTCCCCATCCAAACACCGACGGTATAAGCAGAAGATGCTGCAAGCGCTACCAAACTTTGATACTGATTTGCCGTACCGGTTTTGAACAAAGCCGGAAAGGGAGTCTTAAATGTTGCCGCAAAGCCAAATCCCTTTGCCCGTGCCGCAGAATCGGAGAGTATGGAACAGATAAGCCGGGCTGTGTCTTCGCTGTATACTCTTTCCGGCTCGCTAAAGCCGTCAGCTGTTCCCCCGTTTTGAAACGAACGGAGCGGTATCATAATTCCTCCGCGCGGGAAGACACTAAATGCCCTGACTAATTCATATAAAGAAACCGGTACACTGCCGAGTGCAAGCGATAAACCTGCCTCCATGCCCCGCTGCCGTATATCTTGAAACCGCAGCTGCTCCAGTTTTTGTATGTATGCTTCCAGCCCGAGTGTATCGAGAAGGTACACAGCTGGAATATTCAAACTTGAGGCAAGGGCTACGCGGAACCGGACAGGACCGTTAAAACGGTTATTAAAGTTTTGCGGAATATAGGCATTTGCCTTGCCGAACCGCATCGAAATGTCCGGTACTATGTCGGAAGGCTTCCACCCCTGTTCTAAGGCAAGCGCATAGAGAAAGGGTTTTGTACTGCTGCCGCTTTGATTTAAGGCAGTTACTCCATTGATCTGTCCATTGGATTCGGTATCAAAATAGGCGTTAGAACCAACCCAACCGAGAATATTTCCTGTTGCATTTTCGATAACCAGCACAGCCCCGTTGCGGAGGCGGGCGTGTGAGTTTTTTTTCAGCTGTGTTTGTAAAAGCTGCTGCGTATATGCCGATAGGCTGCTGTCGGCAGTGATATGCCACTCAGGAGGCAGCGCTGGAGCTGTGGAGATATTCTGCTCTGCAGCAGACGGTACAAAATCCCCGGCTTTATAATGGCTGACAAGATATTCAATGTAATGTGGCATGTTAAAAGGATAGCGGAAGCGCTGCGCTGTCCGGGCTGCGTGTAAGAGCTGGGTGTGTACCTGTGCTGCCGTTTCAACCGTCAAAGGCTGCTTTTCATGGAGAAAAACCGCTGTATACAGCTCCGCTGCTTTTTCTGCACATAATTCCGGATTGTTTAGCGGATTATAGCCTACAGGATAGCGGGGAATAACCGCAAGGCAGCACAGCTGTTCGGCAGTTAGTTCGGCAAGCGGCAGAGCAAAAAACGTGCGGGCTGCTGAGGTAATCCCTTCCGTCTGAAAGCCGAAGGGAATGCTATTCAAATAGAGCTCAAGAATTTGCGGTTTAGACAGCAGCCGTTCAATTCTTAACGCATTCCATGCTTCACAGATTTTGGCACGCAATGTCCGTTTTTGTGCCGGTATAATTAAGCGGGCAAGCTGCATCGTAATGGTAGAAGCTCCGCTGATCCGTTTTCTGCTGGTGATATTTTGATATGCAGCCCGCATTACTGCCAAAGGATCAACCCCGTGGTGAGAAAAAAAATCCTTATCCTCTGCCGCTATAAAAATGCGGACTGCGTGAGACGGCATCGAATCCAGTGCGGTGTATTCCCGCCGTATACCGTTTTCCAGAGCGAGAATCTGCACGAGGTTTCCGCTCCGGTCATACACACGGGTACTCCAATCACGCTGCATGAAAGTATTTAATTCGGGAAAGGGGAGAAATAGGGACAGTATCAGTCCTCCGAACATCAGGGTAACAAGAGCTGCAGCGCTGTACAGTAGACGTTTTACTGTGAGCCTTTGTATACGATTAAGTATACGGTTCGATATAACAGAAAAATGCATAATAGTATCCGGAGCAGTGTAGTAGATAAAGGCATCCGCAAAAAACTAAAGTTTTTAGAGGTTCACATTACTTTATTCGTGCGGAGGGTTCATTCCAACATACAACGCCTAGTATGAGGGTATTAAAGCCGAGTCCAGCAGCCCTGTCAAGGATGTCTATTTGTTAGCGATGGCATCCCGTACCGGCCGGCTCATACAGTATGAAACATTGAGCATTACTCCCTGATACTCTACACCGAGGAAGACTATTTTTCAGAAGCAGGACAACGGCGCAAAATATTCATTATATGCGTATCCCGTTCCGATATTGAAAGCATGATGCTTCCTACTTATTTTTTATCGGTGCAGCGGCGCGTTTTTTTATGCGGTATACTGTTGTTTGCAACAGGGTTGTTCCAGCCCCTTTCTGCAGAAGTGTTCCGATTCCGGTTTAACGAAGGCGACACGTACCGGATTAATTCTACGGTAAACGAAGACGTGTATGTAAACGGGCAGTTCAGCCATAAGGCGTATATTACCAACCGGGTTACCGTCGCCGTATCTGATGTACAAGCGGCAGCAAACGGGCAGCCGGCATCAGCCCTTCACACGTGTACATTTATGACGAGTGAGCAAAACAGTAACCGTACCTTTTCGTGGGGACGTGAATACCCCAGTGTATTCCGCAGGGATGCCTTTGGGGTTTACAACATTGGAGAGCAGTATTTTATGCCGGTTATCCGGGATGTACCGGTGTTTCCTGACTATGATGTAAAGATCGGGCAGAGCTGGCAGCATCAGGCAAGCGAAGCTCATGACCTCCGTGACAATTTTAACATCCAAAAACCTTTTATCGTACCTGTTGAGGTGAGCTATACTTACAAGGGTACGGTGCAAAAAGAGCAAAAAAACTATTATTTAATAGAAGTAAACTATGATTTGTATTACGAAATTCCCTTGCGGAATATCCAAAACAGAACGGGGAGGAATACACCGCTACCGCCGCTTTATCCGGTACGCACGATGGGATATTCAAAGCAGCGCCTGTACTGGGACAATGAGCGGGGGCTGTTACCCTCCTATGACGAAGTATTTACTATTCAAATGGAACTGAATACCGGAGCTATTATTGAATACCGCGGCACTGCACAGGCAGAGATAACGGAGCTGCTGCCGATGAATAAAGAAGAAATGGCAAATACACTGGATAAAGACATACGTGATTTGGGGCTTGCCAATACAAACGTACAAAAAACCGATGAAGGAGTCATGATCAGTCTTGAAAATATTCAGTTTGAAGCAGATTCAGCCCGTCTTCTGCCTGGTGAGAAGGAAAAAATAGAGAAAATCGGGGAATTGTTGCGCCGCTATCCCGACTACGAACTGCTTATTTCCGGGCATACGGCACGGGCGGGAAAGGTGGAAGACCGGCAGCAGCTTTCCGAAGAACGAGCCGCAGCTGTAGCTCAGTATCTTATTGAGCTTGGTGTCCGGAGTGAACACCATATTTTTACCCGCGGCTTCGGCTCGGACAAACCGGTTGCACCGAATACCACCGAAGAAAATATGTCACGGAACCGCCGCGTAGAAATCACCGTACTCGAAAAATAGAACACAAGGCTCTCTGCACCGCCTATACGGTTCCCCACCATTCGCTGTGCAGCGCCCGAGCTTCTTCTTGTAATGAAGGAACCACACAGACTTCAAGCTGTTTAAGGTTATCGCTACGGTATGAACGCCCGAGGGCTTTAACCGCTTCGCGTATTTCGCTGCCGAGAGCAGGGTGTTCATCCAGATAAGAGAGAATAATGGTAAATACCGAAGCGGCGGAACACACTTTTTCCCATCCGGCACGGTCGGTAATTTGACGGCGGGACGTAACGCCGGTGTTAATACGGTAATTGTAGACGGTATCGGGTATGCCGAAATACATACGGGCATACAGGGCGATAAAAAAGGAAGTAAGAACGTCTTCTGCCATGGTGCAATAAGTGAAGGGAATTTCTGCGAAAGCTTTTTGAACAAGACTGGTTTTAAAGAGCTTGCCCCATAAAAAACCGGCATAACGATGCTCAATTAAAAAAGCGCGGAGAATTTCATCTCCGGTAAGCATCCCTTGGTACACATACGCTGCTTTTTTTGCAAAAGTTTCGATGCGAGCTTCCGGCTCCCCTTCCATACCGAACACCGCTGCTTTTCCATGCACAATATCCGCGCTGGAGGTACATGCAGCATCGTACAGAATACGGAGAGCAGCAGGCGGCAGTTCATCGTCAGAGTCTGCAAAGGCAATGTATTCACCTGATGCTGCCTGCACCGCTGTCCGGCGCGCTTCCACCAGCCCAAGGTTCTTTCCATGTTCCAAAAACAAAAACGGCAGCCCCCGTTCCTTAAACCGTCTTGCATACACTTTAATAATGCGCTCAAGCTCTTTTATACCGGGGCTGCCGTCATTGACAACGATAGTTTCAAACAGCGGCGCTTCCACCTGCCGTAACACGCTGTCTAAAAACCGCCCGACCAGCCCCTCCGTCCCGTACACCGGCACACAGAGGCTGACGAGCGGCTTTTGCTGCGCAGTACGCCGGAAGCGCGCCGCGCAGCGTTGAAAAAAGTCATCTTGCGGATTATTTCCACTCAAAGCCGCAGGTAAGCGTTGGTGATAATTCCCTAGAGAAGGTACCACCGGCATTACCTTTTTCTGCCAACAAGTTTTTGTCTAAGTCATATTCAAAGACTTTATTATTGTTAGCTTCAACATGAGTAGAAATTCCGTTTTTACCCCAAGCGCTATCCGAAGCAATGGCAAGCTTTTTCGGCTTAACAGCAATAAAGCGGTAGAATCCATAGCTGACTCCCTTGTTCGAATCCTCTGTTGTTGAAGCTACAGCATTTTTTGTGACAAGCGCTACAGCATTTCCGGAGAAGGTGTCTGTTTCATGAACCTTATACAGTACGTTACTGTGTTTAAAGCTATCAATACAATAATCGCTGCCTTTCTCCTTCATCCCTTTTTCTTGCTTTGATGTAACAGCATACAACACACCATTGACTATCTGTAAGTCATGAACAATTTCGTCATAGTCGTTGTAAGGGGCGTGAGAACTATGACTGTCGAAAGGACTAGCATTATTGACAATAACAATGTTCCCATCTGCAACACCTGTATCTTTCCTATATTTCCATATATTGAGCGTATAGGGAGCAAACAATCCTGCTTGTTCTTTTGTAGCGACAAACACCCCGTCCTTGTTTGCGACAAGGGTAGTAACGGTTTTGCCTGATGGAAGTGTAATGTTATATGCTGTAGAAGGAGCGCCTGTAAAAGTAGAATCCCATTGCCACTGTTTTATTTCGTATGTAGTGGACGGTTTTTTAGCAGCACAATACAGGAACTTTTGTCCATCAGAAACATCTGTCGCAATGGCGACAACCTCATCTGAAATACCCAAATTCAGTTGCTGCCCTTGTGTAAAATCATAGGTACCGTTTTTCAGCTCAAACCGTGTAACACAATACACCGTTGATTCCTTCCACAGTATATACAAATTACCCTCTTGGTCATAGCAGAAAATATCAGTAATTTTATTGGTTGGAACAGTAGTTTGAAAGATTTTTGTAGCTTCAGCCGGTGCAGAGCTTGTTCCATCAGTGCTTACCCAATAGCGGACCGCACCGCTGGAATCTTTCTCCCATAGCAATACCGGTGTTTCGGGGAACTTGTAGCCGGGTTTTTCTGCGTACCATGTTGCTTCCGTATTGCTGAATGTTATTTCCTTTGTTTTCCGATTAAAGGCGGCGATGCGGTTTTTATTCCCGTTAATCCGCCAATTTTCGTTGAGGTACTCTATGTTGATTCCGTCATCCGCAATGTAGATATAGTCTTCGTCACTGCCGATAAAACCGATGGGATTTGCGAAAGCATCTGAGTCAAAGGGAAGGTATGCATCTGCAGTACCGGCTTTAGGGGGCTTTTTTAAATAGGTAACGGTATTATCATCACGGGAATAGCAGGCAAGCGCACCCGCCATATAGAGCATTCCGTTATAACGGTATTTTTCTTGCAGTAGGCAGTACACGCCGCTTGCATCCGCAAAGAGCCCGGTACACTGAGTGGGGACATGTATTACAGCGCTGGTATTGAGTTCATCAAGCTCAGCTGCATTTTTTTCGGTAAGTGTAAGAGCCGTTCCAGACAGTGCCGCGATACAGGCAAACAGTTTATTAGGTTTAGCGAGAGAGGGTGAGCGGTTGCGTTGTACCGTTAAGAAAAGCTCACCGTTATATGCAGCCACTGCAGTAAGAGTGTCGTTAGTCTCTATGTCTGGCAGTGTAGCAAGGTCAACACTGTTTGAGCGTGTAAAAGCATTATGCGAGGTTTCTGTTACCGCATAGATGTCAGTCTGCGTAGTAAAAACGGCTACAAAAAGGGTGCCGGTTTTAGGATCAACCGTCATCGTTTTAATTCTGCCTAAACTACTTGGTAATATGCCCTGAATAGCGGTCTCAAAACCGGCATCCTCATTGCCTTCGGCATCAAAGCGGCTAAAATGCCGTGAACCGCCCTTATCATACAGCGCATATATTCTGCCGTTGCCGTCCCGTGCAGTTACCGGAATAATATAATTGGAACCAATATTCACATCGGTCAGCAGCTCTTTACCGCTTGCCAACTTGAGTGTTACTTTTGCATCCCCGTAAGGGGTCTGTGATATAACGCTTGAAAGGATGTTCCTTACGCTTTTCGGCGTTTTGGAAAGCTTCACGGCAACGGGATTATCTCCTTCCGTAACGGTGTGCACCGCCGAGCCGCGCCATTCGCCTGCAGCTGTTGTAACAATAACTTCTACCGTAATTTTTGTACCGGCGGGAATCTGCAGCTCGACCGGAATCGGCGCTGCCTTTTTCCACACAGTTCCGTCTTCGCCGGTAACGGTGATTTTAGTATTCGTTTCATCAAAAACCGGCAGTCCGCTAACGGAATCAACTGAACGGGCGGCTCCTCCGCCGACAACTACCCGCACAGTGCCGGTTCCTTTTCCAGCGGTAATGCTTTGACTACATGCCGTAAATACAAGGCACAGTACTGCAAAAAGAATGCTTACAAAGTTTGCATACAACTTTTTCATACTTTCCCTTCTAGCCATATCGTACACATTATAGCCTAGATATATTTAAAAAGTAAAGAGACTGATTCTTATTTTTCTTTAACATGTCCTTCAGGACAGCCGTATTCTTTCTGTATTTCTATTTCTTTACTGATATCTTCAAGCTCCATCGCAATTCCATTGATATGTTCTGCACAAAGTCTTAGTTTTTCGGTAATTTGAGCAGTATTACAATTTATCGCCTTTTTATAGTAGATTTTATGCTCAACACTTGCCCAAAAATCCATCGCAATGGTACGGAACTGCACTTCAACCTGCATATATTTTTTTCCTTCTGCAAAGAAAACAGGAATTTCCAGAATCAAATGCAAACTGCGATAACCGTTCGGTTTAGGATTTTTAATATAGTCTTTCCGTGCAAGCAGGCGGATATCATCCTGCGCGCAGAGTTTTTCAGCAAGAATGTAGATATCTTTTTGAAAAGTACAGATAACGCGGATGCCAGCTACATCGTGCAAATTCTGCTCAATATTTCCGATGGATACCGGAAGATTCATCTTTTTTAACTTATCAAAGATGCTGATGGGCTTTTTAATTCTGCCGCTAATCGATTCAAAGGGATTATGCTCCTGATCCAGCGATAGTTCAGTGTTCAATACCTCAAGTTTTGTCTGAACTTCCTGCATAGCACAGCGGTACTGCATCATCAGGTGCACAAATGGATATGCCCCTTCAAACAATTCTTCCGGTTTTGTACTGTTCATAAATTCATCAAATGTCAAACTGGTCAATTGGTACCTCACGATGTAGTAATTATAGCGGCATTTTTAAAAGGGAAAGCCTTTTTAAACTCAAATTCAGGGTAAATCTTCATTGCGGTTTTACAGAACAACCGCCTCTACCGTACTCTCTCGACTTAGAGTATCGGCATATTTTCGCATTAGTTTGTAATTTTCAAGAAAAAATCATCTCCCTGCCGCTCCCATTCGGCATAAAAACCTGCAGCATCGGCAGCTATCGTAATATATTTATATGCAAATGCTCTAAATTCTTTAGGATCCGTTATTTCAAAAAGCTGCCATGCGTAGACCGGCATATTTACAGGGTTTCCTTCGGTTCTATCTTTTGCAATGAACTGCCGTGTAAATATCGGTTTATAGTCAGTCCACATAATTCCGTATCGATCCTGATATATTCCGCTGTAATAGAAGTCAGTGGGGGTATTACCAAGTGAGGGTTCATTCTGTATACGAATATCTTTCCCTGTCTTATTGATAACATGCACTATCGCCGGCAGTGCATTTTCAAGAATAAGTTGGGTATCGCTTTTAGATTTAATCTTTGCACCGTTCACACTCAATACATTGCAGTCCCCATGTTCACACAAAGTAAAAGAAGCCTTATTCGATAATCCCCGTGGGTCGTTTACAGCGCCTATAACATAGGATGCAGCACTGTTCTGATTCCCAAGCGTATCAATAAAATCCGTAACCGTAACAACAGCACGCCAATCAGACTGATTGATAACGGTCAGTATCCGTTGCTGCTTTTGCCCGCATCCAAGCACAGCAGCAGCCAACAGCAATATAATCACAACCTTTTTCATATTTGTATTCCGTACTTTTTCTCTTTGACTTTTGGTTTCCTTTATATTGTTAATGTAACCGCTAAAGACATGGAGGGCGCAGATGCTAAATGGTTTAGTTTTCAAAAACTTCTATTTTCCATTGTTCAATCGTTCTTACGCCTTCGTCAAACGAACTTCCGATCAGTACAACCTTCTTGCCGTCAGCCTTGTACTGCTCCGCATAGCGGTTCTCTTTTATCTGGTTGAGGGCTTCCTCAGCAGTACCGTTGCCGGAGAGCTTAAACTCGAAGATATAAACGCTAGTCGCTGTTTGTACAATACAATCTGCTCTCCCTGTGGAACAATGCACCTCCGTCTGTACAAACTGTCCCATGAGCGTAAAGACGAGATACACTGCCGTCTGGTAGTTCTGCTCCCGCAATTTCAGGTTTTCTTCCGTGAAGTTGTCATACGCGATACCGGAAATGATCGCCTTGAGCCGCTCCATGACCCCTTCTACATTCCCCGCGCGAATATCTTCCACAAAGTGCCATACCGATTTTCCCGTCTCCACAAACGGCAGCCCCGAATACGCAGGCAGCAGATTCTTCAAAAAACCGTACCGGACTTCATTATTCGGAAAGCCTAACCGATACATCCGTGCTTCCGGGATATATGTCTTAATCGTTAAATACCCCGCTTGAAACAGAATCGGCAATGCATCTTGAGCAACAGCCCGATAGGTTTGCAAGCCTTCTTCATCAAGTTCAACCTTTCCATCAAGGTTGGGGATATAATAATGCGCTTCTTTTAAGAAGTTGACTAAAAAAGTCGGCGTTCCCGTACCGAACCAGTAACCGCTAATCTCTTTTTTGACGAAAGCGTTCAAAAGGCTAAAGGGATTGTACATTCCTTCCCCGGCAGGATGGAACAGATAGCCGTCATACCACTGCTTTAGGGCTGCCAATGCCTGCGCATAGTCCATATTCTGCCGTGTTGCGAGTGATTGTATGTCCGGTTGGAAGTTCGTTTCAAGTTCTGTTTGTGTGAGACCGCAGATACCGGCATAATCTTCTTCCAGTGATATATCGCGGAGGTTATTCAAATCGCTGAAAATGCTGATTTTGCTGAACTTTGTTACCCCGGTCAAAAATGCAAAGCGGATATATTCATCACAGGTTTTAATCACCGAGTAAAATGCTTTAAGCGTATTACGGTAATGTTCGTTTAGCTCTTCATTTACTCCCATCGTTTGCAGAAGAGGCTTATCGTATTCGTCTACAAGAATAACGACCTGTTTGCCGGTTTGCTGATATGCAGCTTGTATCAGAGATGTAAAGCGTTTAGCATGAGAGAGACTGTTCTTTTGCAGATTGTATTTCGACTCTTCGGTATCTAAAAAATAACTAAGAGTTTCATCTAAAGCGCCGCTCAGTTCATATTGCCCGGTATTAAAATCCAGATAGAGTACAGGATATGCTTGCCACGGGGTTCGGTTTTCTTGTGCAGCTTGCTCCTCTTCGTTTTTTTCAAGATACAAGTCTTTAAATAGCTCTTTTTGCCCGCGGAAATAGGCTGCTAAGGTTGAAAGAAAGAGGCTTTTCCCAAACCGCCGCGGACGGCT
>NZ_JBQNBW010000073.1:0-12300 GCF_052169735.1 Treponema sp. | reverse complement strand
TGTATCTCGTCTTTACGCTCATGGGACAGTTTGTACAGACGGAGGTGCATTGTTCAACTGGTCGGGCAGATTGTATAGTTACGACTGCTGATACTGTGTATATCTTCGAGTTTAAGCTTTCCGGCAATGGCAGTGCGGAAGAAGCCCTCAACCAGATAAAAGAGAATCGCTATGCAGAACGGTACAAAGCTGATAGCAAGAAGATTGTGCTTATCGGCAGCTCATTCGATGAACAAACACGCACGATTAAAGACTGGAAAGTCCTAAACCAGCGCTAAACGGGCTTTCCGCGCTGCCCGGCGGTGTGCCAGTATGCCGTATTTAGGCGCAAACACCATCGCGCAGGCAAAAAAGAATGACTCCGTTAAAATGATACAGGCGCCGGTCGCCCCGTTCAGGTAATAGCTCACATAAGTACCAATCAAAGAACTTATCACCGCGGAGCAAGCGGAAATAAGGAGCATCCGGTTTAGCCTGTCCGTCAAAAGGTAGGCGATACAACCGGGAATAATCAGCATCGCAACCGTCAGTAAAATCCCTGCCGCCTGCAGCGACGCAACAATGGTCAGCGCCGTCAGCGAAAGAAACAGGTAATGAATAGCCTGCACGTTCAAACCCACCGCCTGCGCATGGTTTTTATCAAACAAGTACAGCAGAATATCCTTCCGCTTGGCAATCAGTACAACCAGCGTCACCACCGAACATACAACCGCCTGTATCATATCGCCCCTTTCAATTCCCAAAAGGCTCCCGAATAAAATATGCGTAAAGTGAATATTCGAACTCACTTTTGTAACCAAAATCAGCCCGACCGCCATCAGCCCCGTAAACACCACCCCCATCACCGAATCTTCATGGATACGGCTCCGGTCTTTTATCCACCCCGTCGCAGCCGCATTCAATAGCCCCGCCGCAAACGCCCCAACACCAAGCGGAATATGCAAAAGATACGCCCCCACAATTCCCGGCAGTACCGCATGAGAAATCGCATCCCCCATCAGCGACCAGCCCTTTAAAATCAGATAACAGGAAATCAGAGCGCAAACTCCCCCAACCAACGCGGCTATTACGAGCGCCTTTATCATAAATCCATACGTAAACGGCTCTAAAACCGACATTAACCACATAGACCTCTCCTCAGTTTTATTTTTTTATATTCTTTTGGGCGGATTTTTGCGATTATATCGCAAAAACCAGGCTTTTCGGGGTTCCGCCTTTCGGCTCCATTCCTTCGGAACGGCGTTGCCGCCCCTACAATCCTTTCCGCGATTAAAAAGTCGGGCAGCTCAAAAATACAATCTTCTCCTCAGTTTTCCCCAAAAAAGGCTTTCATCGAACGTGCTGCCGTCCGCCGCGCGGAGATGATGCCGTGATGCGGCGCAAAGAACAAAATGGCTAAAAATAGGAAAAACTGCAACGCAACAATACATCCGCCTGCCGAGCCGTTCAGATAATAGCTGATATAGGCTCCTGCTGAAGCAGTGAGTGTCCCGATGACCGCCGCAAGCCCCATCATTATCGGAAATCTGTCTGTGAGCAGATATGCGGCAGCACCCGGCGTTACCAGCATTGCCACAACCAGCACACTGCCTACCGTTTGCAGCGCCGCAATCGCCGTAACCGCAAGCAGAGTGAGCAGCAACAGGTAGAGCGCATTGGTGTTCAGTCCTATGGAGCGGGCGTGCGACGGATCAAAAGAGAAAAGCCGCAAATCTTTCCATTTCAGCAAGATGATGATAAGACTTCCGCCTGCAATAATCAGCGTTTGCACAATATCTCTGTCGGCGATACCGAGAATATTTCCCATAATGATTGTCGTAAGGCTGATGTTACTTGGGTACAGTGAGATCAGCAGTACACCGAGCGCAAAAAACGTGGTATAGACAATACCGATAACTGCATCTTCGCGAATCCGGGTCTTGTTTTTAACAAAGCCCATAACCAATGCCGCAAGCATTCCGCTGATAAACGCGCCGATTGAAAACGGAATACCGATAATGTAAGCAACCGCAACTCCCGGCACCACCGCATGGGACAGCGCATCTCCCAAAAGCGACCAGCCTTTCAGCACCACAAAGCATGACAGCAGGGCACATACCCCGCCGACACCTCCGCTCACCACAATCGCTTTCACCATGTATTCATACTGAAAAGGAATCAATAGATTCGATAGCATTTCTCACCTCTCCTCTCACGACTCTTTTATACCGACAACTTCAGTGTTGCGGACGACACCTCGGAGATACGGTTTGCCCTCCTGATTGGTAATTAACGCACCTTCATCGTCGGTGAATACGTGCAGTTCGTGGGAGTTTTCAGAACCGCCATGGATGGCGGTGGTTCCACGCAGAAGCGAGTTTGAGTTAGCAAACTCGTTGTCGAGCAGTGTACACGGATGTACACTACTCGACATGTTGTCAGTATGATCGATCTTAATACTCCGCAGTGCTCCGCCGAATGCTTTGATCAAATTTTCGGCGGTAAAGGTTGTTTCCGTCGTACCGGAGGCAATCACCGTCCGATTGATGATTACAACATGATCGCAAAATTCCGGGATGGAACCTAAATCGTGTGTGGAAACAAAGATTAGATGCCCTTCGTCTTTCAGCTCACGCAGCAACTCGATAATCGCTGTTTCCGTTTTAACATCGACTCCGGTAAACGGCTCATCGAGCAATATGATTTTTCCCTGCTGCGCAAGCGCCCGCGCCAGAAATACCCGTTTTTTTTGTCCGCCTGAAAGTTCACCGATCTGCCGGTCTTTAAAATCGAGCATCTGTACCCGTTCTAAGCTGCGCGCTGCTTTTTCCTTATCTTCTTTGCTCGGAATACGGAGAAAATTCATATAGCCGTACCGCCCCATCATCACCACATCCCACACACTAACCGGAAACGACCAGTCCACATCTTCAGACTGCGGCACGTATGCAAGTAAGTGCTGTTTTTGTGCCATACCAATCGGTTTTCCGCAGATTGTTACATATCCGCTCATCGGTTTAATAAAGCCCATGATTGTCTTAAAAAGCGTGGACTTTCCGCTGCCGTTTACCCCGACCAATGCGGTAATCGTCCCCTTTTGCAGGGAAAACGAAGCATTGTGTAAGGCTACATGTCCATTATTGTATGCAACACTGACATCCTTTACTGTAAGTTCAACAGGATATTCCTGCTTACCGTTCATAATTCTCTCCTATTATTCGTGCAGAGGGGTATCTCACATGCAGCGTTGAGGGCGTTGGCTAGCCCGATGCCGCGGCGGACATATTTTCGTACATCCGCCATCATCGCTTATCCAAATCGCTGCGAATTACCGTGCAAGACTATCCTGAAAACCCTTCACGATTGCATTCGCATTGTATTCCAGCATTTTAAGATAGGTCGGGGCATCTCCGTCTTCGTACGTTAAAGAGTCGACATACAGCACCCCGCCGTAATAGGCCCCTGTCTCCTTACAAACTTGCAGCTGAGGCTTATTGCTGATGGTGCTTTCGGAAAAGGCAACGGGGATATGATGCAGCCGGATGGTGTCTACCACCTTTTGAATTTGCTGAGGACTGCCTTCCTCGTCGGCGTTGACCGGCCACAGATACAGTTCTTTCATATTGCAGTCGCGGATAAGGTACGAAAAAGCTCCTTCGCAAGTAACTAGCCAGCGCTGCGATTCGGGGATTTCAGAAAGTTTTTGAGTTAAAAATGTGTCGATCTTTTGAATGCTTTCGCTGTACGCAGCTGCATTGGCATTATAGGTTTCCGCATTTGCAGGGTCTAAATTCATAAAGGCTTTCCGGATATTTTCTACATAGATAAGTGCATTTTTCGGTGACATCCACGAATGCGGGTTCGGCATACCGTTGTACGGTCCTTCCCCAATACCCATCGGCTCAATCCCATCGCTGAGCGTAGCGTTCGGCACATCTTTTACATTACCCATGAATTTTTCAAACCAGCGTTCAAGTCCCAAACCATTGCGCAGAACCAAATCAGCAGACTGCGCCTTCACAATATCAAGCGGAGTCGGCTCATACTCGTGAATTTCCGCCCCCGGCTTGGTAATGGATTCTACCAAAAGCTTATCGCCTGCAATATTCTGCGCCATATCCTGCAAAATAGTGAAGGTTGTTACCACCCGTTTGGGGCGTGCAGCGTCCGCTTTGTTTGCAGCCGCATCTTTTTTTGCACAGCCGGTCATACCGACAGTAGTGATCATACCCAACGCCGCTGCGGTAAGAACAGCCGCCCATCGTATCTGTTTTTTCATTGTAACTCCTCTTTGGAATATTCCAAAACCAAACATTTTGTAGTTCTATGGGGATGTCTCAAAAGTTGGTTACTGTTTCGAAATCCCCGAGAGTTTAAAATTAAGTCTTTATACAAAAATGACTTAAATTAAAACATTAAGAAGATATGTAGTATGTACTACATATCTTCTGCTATAAATGTAGTACATACTACAACCTTTTGTCAAGAGCAATATTTTATACATTGCCAAAGAACCCTATTGTGTAAAATGTTCATTTACATTCTCTTAAATCCTCTGTGTTGAGATTGGTTCCGTAGATTGATTTTAATTGATTCGCCATACAGGAAACGGCTCCGGTAGAATCAAGCATAGCTGTATCCGTATGTACAGAACCGTATATTCCCATTATATCGGCATTTTGAATTTGTTTGAGTTCATAGATAAAGTTTTACACTATCATATTTTCACGGTATGCCATAGCCTTTGCATTGCCGCCGCTATAATAGGCAATACCTTGTTGTATGATCTCTTGCGCTCGCAAATATGCGGGGATGTTCTGCTGTTGTTTGCTTTCGAGGTAGCACAGGAACCGTTCTCCGGTTGTGCCGTATTGATGCCCTACATCGGTACCGTGGAAAATAGTTTGCGGACACACAGTTCTTTTATCTGCACCAGCCTTACCGTGTGCATATACAACATACATATAGTCAATTATTCTCATAAAACTATCGCAATCAAACGCGGGATTATAATAATTGAGAATGGTGCTTAAAGCGGTTCGCCATGTGTTCTTATTATTTTATATTATATGGTATTATATAATATAAGAAAATGTATGTTAAAAGATACTTATTGATAAATTATAGTAAGAGCAGTGATAAAAAACAGTATAACGCCAAGTGCAAAACCTTAAGTTTATCACTTACCCCCACCTCTCGTTCTATCAACTTTGAAAAATCAACTGAAAGAAATAGTATTATTATTTATGATAAAAGATACATAAAATAGTCAAAAAGAATACATAATAATATTGTTAATATAAGGTTATTTTGATAGAGAGTATTTCAGGCTAAAACTAGTGATAAATTGCTGCTTACGCATGAGTTCTGTATGATTTTATTCTCTAAGAATCTATGCTATTATTACTTCCCTATTTCTGAAGTAGAGGGTACTTCAATAGCTATCCGTTCGATCGCACGGGTACTGCCGGTATTGTCAAGTGCGAGAACTAAGCCTTGTACGCAAACGCGTTGCCATGTTTCCTGCGGATATTCAAAAAGACCGGTACAGTATTCCCGTATTTTACCAGCTGGGGCGTACCCGCCCACTGAATCAAAACTGCCGGTACGCCCTGCATCAGTTATATAGCCTGTCAGGCGATGGGCAGCACACACAGTATCAGTAGATAAGATGGTATGATTGGACATACTGTTATCACTAGCAGAAGAGTCGCCTTGAGCAGTAGCGTCAATGATTTGACAATCAGCAGTTGCAGCCCCTGTACCGGAACCAATCACAGCCGACACCCTTCCTGCGAGAAAAAATGCCATTGTCTGTTTTTCAGCTGTAGCAGTAGAAGAAAAATCTACGATAATGTATGGCGTTTCTTTGCTTATGGTTGAAAAGAGTGTTTGCACCGCTGTAAAAGGATTATCAGCCAGGAGCCGATAATGCCCTACTCTTCCTAAAAGCGAAACAATACCAATAGGAACACCGGCTTTTGTGTTGAAGAGCCGGAATCCTCTCCCAGGACTCTGACTTGGAAGGTTGACAGGACGCAATACAAAAGGCATCTGTGAAATATTTTCTACCAAGTCTTTTTTTTGAAAAATACAATCCCCTCCTACAATACAATCAATTCCCATCTTGCGCAGATACGATGCATGCTGCTTTCCCAAACCTCCGGTACCCGTTGTCATATTGGCATGTGCAATAATAACGTGCGGTTGATATATCCGTTTGATATCAGCAATTGTTTTTTTAACAGCCCATACCCCTACCTTACCGGTAATATCTGCAATATAAAAAATTTTCATTGTTTAATCCGTTGCTGTATATATTCATGTGTTGTTTTTAATGCTATGGTATCAATCATTTTTGAACATTTTCTGGCAAGCCCTTTTTGTCCCAACATATCATAGGTATCGCGTAAATTGAACAAGGTATCTTCGGAATCCGGAGCAAGCGTAAGTGCTACCTCAAAAGCGTGACGCGCTTGCTCATACTTTTCTTCATTAAAGAGGAGTGTTCCATAATTATTCCATATTCGTCCGTTATTAACCTCGATGTCAAGCGCTTTTGTGTATGCAAGCTGTGAAGCTTCCATTTCTCCCGTTTCATGAAGCACAACGCCAAGCGTATCCCAAATATCTGCATCAAAAGGATTACATCGTGCTGCTTGGTATAAGGCATTGCGGGAATTATCTTTTTCGTTGAGAGCATAGTAGCTCAATCCAAGGTTGAACCATATCAAGCTATTGTATGGATCAAGCTGTAAACCGCGGCGGAGACAAGCAATAGCTTCGCTATGACATCCTTCTGACGCCAAACTAACCGCAGTATCATTCAAAAAATCAGCTGTTTCTTCCATAAATTACTCCCCAAGGATAGTATAGCGCATCCTAAAAGAAGCAACAAGGAGTTTTTGAACTGAGATCAACAGCTAGATAGGCTCAAGCGGATTGCGAATCAGGTTTTTTAAAGATGTCCGGTTATAGATGTATATAGGATACAATAAACTTTATCGGCTTCTTTCTTTCTCTTAGGCTTTCCCATCTATACCGTATTTATAATGCGAAATCCCTGAACACTCTTACCTTACTACTTGACCAAAAACGAATTAAAGGACATATTGAAACCCATGCACCAAACAATCTTTACCGATCCTGAGATAGGGCTGCCGGAACCGATAAAAAAGGCAGCGATTGAATATCTCCCTGCATTTCTCGCAGCGGATGATGCAAAAACGGTAGCAATACAAGCGCTTCTTATTGCAAGAGCCTTTCATGCCGATGGCTCATTTCAGCAAGTCTTTACGGATGCAGAACCGGTTACACACCATTATCAAATTAATTTGATAAGAAGCTTTGAAAAAAATGTACAGCTTCTTGTTGAAAAAATGTGGGTAGAAAAATCAAATGAAGATGTAAAAGATGATATTTTGTACCGCCTCCGTTGCTTCTGCGAATCGATGCGGCAGACAGACGAACCGGTTGACTATGTAGGACTCATTCCTGAATGCCTTGGAGTGCTGCATGATGTAGTCTTACTCCTTTTTGGAGATCAGATTGATAGCAGTAGCTTTTTAGAATATGCTGTGAGAATTGATCCTGATTTTGGTTTATTCTGGTATTATCTTGAATCTTTAAGAGCGCAGGCTGCCCTTTCAACAGAAAAAGCACGCCTTGCCATCTTTCTCGGTGTCTATTTTCTTGCTAATTTCTAAAAACGTACTTTGATGTGTTACACTGATATTTATTAAAATGGAATACATTTACGCTGAACAATGCTGCTGAAAATCAGCTTGTAAAAAGAGTTCTTATCTATTATAATAAATACATGGAAAATGATAATAAATCCGCAAGCGGACAGGGCGATGAACTTTTTGTCTGCGGCGGATGCAATGCAAAAATCGGCGCAGGGGTTTTAAGCGCCTTACTGAAAACACTCCCCAAGACTTCACACGAAGGATTATTGGTCGGCTTCGACAGCTCCGATGATGCGGCTGTTATTCAGCTGACACCCGATATAGCGGTCATCCAGACCCTTGATTTTTTCCCGCCGATGGTAACCGATCCTACCCTTTTCGGACAGATTGCAGCAGCAAATGCTCTCAGCGATATATATGCGATGGGAGGAGAGCCGGTATGTGCAATGAACATTGTCTGCTATCCTGAGGAAGCAACCCGCGATAATGCATACGCGGCGCTGCAAAGCATTTTAGCCGGCGGAGCGGAAAAGGTAAAAGAAGCAGGTGCTGCGCTGGTCGGCGGGCACTCCATTCACGACCCCAAAATAAAATATGGACTTTCCGTGATGGGAACGATACACCCCGATCGCATTTGGCGAAACAACACCCCGCAGGCGGGAGATGTGTTATTTTTAACCAAAAAACTGGGGACCGGGATTATCACCACTGCGTACAGCGCAGGAGAAGTTCCCCGTTCTGCCTTTGACGAAGCGGCAGCCTCAATGACCTACCTCAATAAATACGCAGCCGAGGTTCTTCGGAACTTTGATGTTCATGCTTGCACGGATGTAACCGGTTTCGGCTTGAGCGGACATCTTTCGGAAATGACCGGCATGGATTTTACCGCCCGCCTTGACGCAAACCGTATTCCCTATATCGAGGCAGCGTATCAGGCAGCCGGTGAATTTTTGCTTACTGCCGGTGGACAGCGGAACCGGAATTTTGCCCAAGGAAAAATTCAATTCAGTATAAAAGATTTTGCGCTCGAAGAAATTATCTTTGACCCGCAAACCTCAGGAGGTTTACTTTTTGCCGTAAGCCCTGCCGAAGCGGAAAAAATCAGACCAGCCTTTGCCAAGGCAGGAATCAGTCTATTCAAAATCGGCACCATCGAACCTCGCGCGGATTATCCGATTGTGGTGAGTTGATGGTATGAATTTCGAGTTTTCCCGCGGCAAGGATTGTAGGGGTCGGCGCAAGCCGGTTCCGAAGCGGAGCGGAGGAATGAAGCGAAAGCGGAACCCCGAAAAGCCTGGTTTTTGCGATTGTATCGCAAAAAGCCGCCCAAATTATTAAAAAGAAAAACTCAGGCATTCAACCTAATAGTTATCTGAATGCTCTATATGGAGGAATGATAAAAAGCATCGGCTACAATAGCGCCTCCGCTTTTTATCTCGAGTTTGCTTACACAAACTCATATACTTTATTGCGCTTTCTCAACTGACATTTACGAAAGCGCGGCTAAAAACCGTTTTCGGAACTTGATAGTTCCTGCAAAAGGTTTTTATGGAGGGAAATAATGATTGAAGTAAATGCGATGGGCAAAGTGTGTCCCATTCCCGTCATTATGACGAAAAAAGTATTGCGCGAAAACACCGCAGGAGAAAACATCCTGATACGGGTGGATAACGAAATTGCGACCCAGAATCTGACCAAGATGGCAGGGCAGCTGAATATCAAAGCAAACGTTACCAAGCTGAACGATGCGGAATATACCGTACTCTATGACTTTCAAGGTTGTGAGGCTTGTGCTATTTTGAACGACACAAGCGTGTTGGAACAAGGCGCTGACGAATATGTTGTGGTGATCAATTCTGATAAGATGGGCACCGGTGATGAAGGCTTCGGCACAAAGCTGTTGGAGAACTTTGTGTATGCGCTGACCGAACAGGATCGCATTCCTAAAATGGTGGTGATGTATAACTCCGGTGTCCGCCTTGCAACCGAGAACGAAAAAACCGTCAACGATTTAAAAACCTTGCAGGAAAAGGGGACGGAAGTGCTTGCGTGCGGGCTGTGTTTGGATTTCTACGGCTTAAAAGAGAAACTGCAAGTCGGTTCGGCTACCAATATGTACCGTATTACGGAAATTATGCGTACCAATAAGGTCGTAAAGCCCTAAGCTATGCAGAACGAAGTATTTTGCGTTATTTCATTTGATAGTACTCATCAGGCAATCGCAGCGGAAATGGCAGTGACCGGTCTATCCGGCGCCCGCCTGATCCCGCTCCCTCCGGAAATCTCAGAAGGCTGCGGGATGGCGCTGCGGGTCAACCGTGAAGATGCGGAAAAGGCGGTTAACTTATTAAAAACAAGCGGAGCCGCGTATCAGGATGTGTATACCCTCACCGTCCACGGTGCAGATAGAACTGCGGTGAAGATGTCTGGGAAATAGTCAGAAGGGTAAGTAGTATGATTTATTTTGATAATAGCGCGACGACGCTCCATAAGCCGGACAGTGTTGCGGATGCAGTGTATGACGCGATTGTTTCGCAGCAGTTTGCAAATCCGGGGCGTGCCGCGCATAAAACCGCCCATGCGGCGCTTGCTTCTTTGTATAAAACCCGTATTGCCGTTGCCCGTATTTTCCATATAACAGACCCGCTGCACGTTGCACTGTGCCAAAATGCGACGGCAGCCTTGAACCTCGTGCTCAAAAGTTTGTTCGGAGCAGGCGATCACCTCATTACCACTGCACTCGAGCATAACTCCGTCTTGCGTCCGCTCTATCAGCTGGAAAATCAGGGGGCGGAGCTTTCGATTATCGGCTTTGATCTTGAAACAGGCGAACTTGACTATACGGCAATGGAAGCGCAGATACGGGGTAACACCAAAGCGATTATTGTTACCGCCTGCTCCAACGTTATCGGCGCCGTTCCCGATATGCAGCGAATTTACGGCTTATGTAAAAAGAATGGGTTGACGCTGATTATCGATGCATCCCAAAGCGCCGGTACCATGCCGATGGATATTTCGCAGTATGAGCAAACCATTGTCTGCTTTACCGGGCATAAAGGGTTGTATGGTCCGCAGGGTACCGGCGGCATCGTCGTGAACGGCGACTTTGCTTTTAAGCCGGTGTTTTCCGGCGGCAGCGGCATTCATTCTTTTGACAAAACACACCCCGCGACAATGCCTGATGTCTTTGAAGCCGGTACCATGAATGTGCCTTCCTTTGCAGGACTGACTGCAGGATGTGCATATATCGAACAGCTTGGACAAGAGAATGCCGCTGCGTACTTAGCGAAGCTGCGCGCATACTTTTTTAAACTCGCCGCAGACCTTCCGTTTATCACGCTCTATGCGCCGAACGTGCAAAATGCCGGTCCTGTTATCGGGCTGAACATTGGAACGGCGCCGTCTTCGGAAGTGAGCCGCCTCCTTGACGAACGGTACGGCATTGCGACCCGTCCGGGTGCCCACTGCGCTCCGCTTGTACACCAGAGCTATAAAACGGAAGCGCAAGGGATTGTCCGCTTCAGCTTTTCTACGTTTAATACGACGGAAGAGATAGAGGCTAGTATCGATGCTCTTGGGGCCATCAGCGAGTCCTTTTGAAATATGCGGGTATCTCCTTCGTTGCTGCGAAAAAATTAATCCTCAACGTATCAAAGATACGCCTGCGGTTAATTTTCCCTCGCGCCTCGGATATACCTCGCCTATTTCAAAAGGCTTACGGAGAGTATGTTTTCAAAAGCGGTGGAGGTGTGTGCATCTCCTTCGTGCTGCACAAAACTAAATCCTCAACGTATCAGAACCGCCATGGAGGGCGGTGGTTCCACGCAGAAGCAAGTTCGCTTGCTAACTCGTAGCTCAAGAATGTACAGGACGTACATTCTTGGGTGAGGATGTCCGTGGTCTCAAGCAGTAGCGATGTTTTTGCGCAGCAAAAACTCGCGTTCAAAAATTGACAAGGAGGTCAATTTTTGAACTTGCCATGGACGGCGGTGGTTCTACGCAGCAGCGTGTTTGCGTAGTAAACACGTAGGTAAAAAATGTACAGGACATACATTTTTTACCGTGCCTGCGGGTGTTTTTTGTGCGCTCCTAGCATCTGTGGCGCCTATTTTCAAAAGCGCTGGAAGTGTGTGTATTACTGCGTTGCTACGCAAATTCCAATCCTCAGTGTGCTGCACAAAAAGAATCGGTACGGGATTTATATTGAACTAAAACGGCTCTGTCTTCCAGTCCCTTATTGTACGTGTCTGCTCGTCAAAAGAGCTTCCTATCAGCACAATCTTCTTGCTATCAACTTTGTACCGTTCTGCATAGCTGTTCTCTTTTATCTGGTTGAGGGCTTCTTCCGCACTGCCATTGCCACTGAGCTTAAATTCGAAGATATAGATGCTATCAGCAGTCGTAACTATACAATCGGCTCGACCAGTTGAACAATGCACCTCCGTCTGTACAAACTGTCCCATGAGCGTAAAGACGAGGTACACTGCCGTCTGGTAGTTCTGCTCCCGTAATTTCAGGTTTTCTTCCGTGAAGTTGTCATACGCAATACCGGAAATGATTGCCTTGAGCCGCTCCATAACCCCTTCTACATTCCCCGCGCGAATATCTTCCACAAAGTGCCATACCGATTTTC